>JALHUC010000045.1 GCA_022865845.1 bacterium
CTGGACGAGATCGTCGTGGGCACGGTGCCGGTTCAACAAGAACCCATCACGATCCTTAAGGATAAGGGCCTTGTCAAGGTCGATGGAGATCGGATCCAGTTAACCGATTCAGGTTTCGAGGAGGCAAGGAGGACCATCAGGCGGCACCGGCTCAGCGAGCGGATGTTTATGGACATCTTTGAGATAAAAGAAGATGAGATCGAGGAGGTTGCCTGCCGCTTTGAGCACATGCTCATCAGGCCGGAGTTGGAGGAAAAGATCTGTGAACTCCTGGGCCATCCCAGAAGCTGCCCCCACGATAGAGCTATTCCCATCGGAGATTGCTGCCATCGCGCCGAGACCAGGGTGGACCAGATGGTCGTTCCCATGAGCAACCTGCGCCAGGGAGAGAGTGGAGCTATCGCTTATGTACATACAGGTGATTCCGAGAGGTTGAAAAAACTTATGGCCCTGGGCATTTTGCCCGGTGAGTCGGTGACCCTTCAGCGCCGCTATCCATCATTTGTGTTCACTGTCGGCCAGAGCCGTTATGCCGTCGATGAAGGGATGGCGGCAGCGATATATGTCAAAAGGGTCCCTCTTGAGGAAGGCGCGAAATAGCGTTGGAGCCAGGAGAAAAACATGGCGGTGTGGGGGGTGCGAAGATAGAAAACCGCACCTTGCGAGGCAGTCGAGCCGCACCGGACGAGAAGGTCGAGCACGCACCTGCGCGTCGGACGGGCCGCACTGGACCCCCCGGATCCCAGACACTGGAATCTAGGCTCTAGACACTGCTTTTCCCCCCCTATACAATCAGCCCCTGCCATGAAAATCCACCCCGATTGCAGACCGTGCCTGCTGAAACAGATGGAAACAACGGCCAAAGCCGCTGGTGCCGATGAGGAAACCCTGCAAAAGGTCCTCGAAGGTATTACGGTGGAGTTGAACCGTTCCTGGAACAACGATCTCAGCCCACCTGCCGTGAGCACCCCCCTTTACCAATTCGCAAGCCAAATGTGCGGGGTCGAGGATCCCTTCCTGGCAATGAAGGTCAGGTATACCCGGGAGGCGCTCAAGCTGCTCCCGAAGCTGGAAAAGCTTGTTCAAAAGTCTTCCGATCCCTTTGATACGGCGGTCAGAATATCCATTGCAGGCAACATCATCGATTTCGGGACGGGGGAACACGGGGGTGGCTTCGACATGGAGGAGACCCTGGTCCAGTTCCTTGAAAAACCGTTTTTCCAAAACGGTGTAGATGAAATGAGAGAAAAAGTTTCCAAAGCCCGGACCATTCTGTACATTGGGGACAACGCCGGGGAGACAGTGTTTGACCGTCCCCTGCTGGGGCTGCTTGGGCCGGACCGGGTGGTTTACGCCGCCAAGGAGAGGGCCATCATTAACGACGCTACCGTTTCGGATGCCGCTCTGGCCGGCATCCACCTGCATGCAAGGCTTATAAGCACCGGAGCCGGAACGCCGGGGACGATCCTCGAGGAGTGTTCGGCCCTGTTCCGGGACCACTTTGAAAGAGCTGACCTTGTGATCGCCAAGGGTCAGGGAAATTTTGAGACCCTTACCGAGCTGACACCGGACGGTCGTATTTTCATGCTGTTCACGGTAAAGTGCCCCGTGGCCGCGGATTACCTTGGAGCTGCGATGAGGGACATGGTGGTGATGAAATGGTGACGAGCGAAGCTCGTCAATTCCAAATTTCACATTCCAAATTCCAGAAAAAGGTAAAAATTATCTGAGGATGGAAGCTATAAAATATATCGTTTGCGAGATGAAATGATTATTATAATATCTGAAATCTGAAATCTGAAATCTGAAATCTGAAATCTGAAATCAAATATGTCGGACAATAATCCGCTGGAAACCATTATTCTCCCCGAACGTCTCGAGCGCCTCAAAGAGGTGCTCGCAAACCGTGTCGTTTCAGTCACCCTGGTTCTTGAAAACCTCCATAAAGACCTCAACATAAGCGCCATTTTAAGAACATGCGAGTTTTTCGGCATTCAGGATATACACGTGGTTCCGCAGCCGGGAGAGGGTAAAATATTCAGAACTCTGACCCAGGGCTCCCACAAATGGCTCACCATTCATCGGCATGAGGATGTGTCCACCTGTCTTAATGTTCTAAAGGAAAAAGGTTTCAAGGTCTTCGCCGGGGCGTTTGGTGAGGATGCTCTTCCTCTCGACCAGACAGACTTTTCAGGAAGGGTGGCCCTGGTGTTTTCCAATGAATTGGAAGGGGCGAACCCCGAGGTTCTTGATCAGGTGGATGGGTTTTTCGTTATCCCCATGAGCGGATTCTCCCAGAGTCTTAACGTTTCGGTGGCGGCCGGTATCGCCATTCACCACGTACTGCGATATAAAATGGAGAAGGGTGAGGCTCTGGAAAGGATCCCCTCCGATGAGGCCGGCCGGATAATGGGAGAGTGGGTAAAAAAATCGGTCAAGCAAGCGGACGCGGTTCTGAAGGAGTTAAGGAGCCGGGAATGAAAGTAACATGCGCCGCCTGCAGGGTTGTAGTAGAACTTCCGGATAAAGTGGGGTTCAGAGATACATGCCCCTCCTGCGATGCTTATCTTCATTCCTGTGTGAACTGCCTGCACTGGGTAGACAGCCGATGTTCGGAGCCTTCCGCGGAAAAGGTTGGGGACCCGGAAGGGATCAACTTCTGCGACTGGTACCGTGAAAAAAGAGTGGGCGAAGGGCGGAGTGCGGAGGGCGGAGAACAAGGGACCAAGGGCAAAGAGGGTGCGGAGGAGCTGTGGCGGAAATTGATAAAAACCAAGAAGGAGGAATGAGGAAGGGTGAAAAACAGTGTCTGGTGTCTGGTTCTGGTGTCTAGGAAAGGCGTAAAGCTGTAACGGATTTACTAGAACTAAAAACTAGAACTAGACACTTTTTTAATTTTCCCTATTCCATATTCTCTCTTCCAGCCCTTTTGAAATTTGAAATTCGATTTACACGGAGGTTCATACCAATGAAGAGAACAGCATCGTTAGTGTATCCTGTCTTCATCCTCATGCTGGTAGTGACGATGTTACTACCAGGCTATACCCTCGCGGCTGAGGCACAGAAAGAGGCACAGAAAGAGGCACAGAACGTACAGGTTCGCATCGAAGGCAGCAGGGCCGCGGTGGGTTTCGATATTCCGGGCGATCAGCCGGTGGATGTGGATATTGTTTTTTCCGATGATCGGGCCCCCCTCAAGGCCTCCCCGGAGTCCCTTTCGGGGGATGTCGGTAAGTCTGTGGCTCCCGGAAAGGGAAAGAATATCTACTGGGAGTTTCTCATGGGCTATCCTTACGGGCTTGGTACGAGGACCCTGAAAGCGCAAATAAACCTTACCGGGGCAGTGGTGCAGGAAACCACGCCCCCAGCGAAGGGAGACAAGATGACGAAGATAAAACTGGAGACATCGATGGGAGTAATTGTGGCTGAGTTGGATTCAGGGAAGGCCCCCATCACGGTTGAAAATGTTCTGAAATATGTCCAGGACGGTTTCTATGACGGTACGATCTTCCACAGGGTGATCGAAGGTTTCATGGTCCAGGGTGGAGGGTTCGATGAAAACATGCAGATGGGAGAGACCCTGCCGCCTATCAAGA
The DNA here is from genome assembly GCA_022865845.1 of bacterium. Lineage (GTDB taxonomy): Bacteria > BMS3Abin14 > BMS3Abin14 > BMS3Abin14 > BMS3Abin14 > JALHUC01. The sequence continues at coordinate 3,597 of JALHUC010000045.1, forward strand.
ATGAGGCCGGAAACGGGCTGAAAAATTTGAAGGGCACACTTGC
>JALHUC010000452.1 GCA_022865845.1 bacterium
AGAGAACAACGCTTGGAGATGCCGTTATCGGTTTTCAGGTCAATCTGGAAAGGGCACTGGTTTTAGGTGGCAGGCTGGGGGGACACCTGGTTTCCGGTCATGTGGAGGCTAAAGGGCAGATCCGGGAGTTGAGAAAGGACGGCGAGGTTTATCATCTGGTGATCTCCTGTCCCTCCGAATTTGCTCCCTATGTTGTGCCGAAAGGTTCCGTTTCTGTGGATGGTGTCAGCCTGACCATAGTAGAAGGCATGGGGGAGGTGTTTTCCGTGGCGATGATCCCGGAAACCTTTGAAAAAACGACCTTTAGATTGAAAACACCGGGTAATTTTGTTAATTTGGAACCCGATCTGATTTTAAAATACGTGATGTCCGTTGTCCGGAATCTAACGGCAGGAACAAACAGCGAGACTATAACCATCGACAAGCTGATAGAAGCCGGTTTTATCGCTGACTAAAGGGGTAAATATGCCTATTTCCACTATTGAAGATGCGCTTGCAGATATCCGGGAAGGTAAGATCATCATCCTGGTTGATGATGAAGATCGGGAAAACGAAGGTGACTTCATGGTCGCCGCTGAGAAGGTTACCCCGGAGATCATCAATTTCATGGCCCTTCACGGTCGTGGACTGATCTGTCTTTCCTTGACGGAGCAGCGCTGTGAAGAGTTGAACCTTTCACAAATGGTTAACAGGAACACAGCAAAATACGGTACCGCATTCACGGTTTCCATCGAGGCGAAAAGGGGAGTAACGACAGGTATTTCCGCAGCAGATCGTGCCCATACGATCCTCACGGCCATTGATGAGAATAACGGCCCGGATGATATAGACAGGCCAGGACACATTTTTCCTATTCGTGGCCGTAAAGGGGGTGTACTGGTAAGAGCCGGCCAGACAGAAGGATCGATTGATCTGGCCAGGGTGGCAGGGATGAACCCCGCAGGTGTGATATGCGAGATCATGAACGACGACGGTACTATGGCACGAATGTCTGATTTAAGGGTTGTGGCCAGGGAATTTGGTCTGAAGATCGTGACCATTGCGGACCTGGTGAAATACAGGATGAGCCATGAGAGCCTGGTTACCAATGTGGCCCAGACCAAACTTCCCACACGGTTTGGCGAGTTCACGGCCCATGCCTATTGCAACGAGATCGACGGTCAGGAACATGTGGCCCTTACCGCCGGACTCATAGACCCGGACGAACCCACTTTGGTCAGGGTCCATTCTGAATGCCTGACAGGTGATGTCTTCCATTCCCTGCGCTGCGATTGCGGTGAGCAGATGGAAAGCGCCCTGGCCATGATCCAGAAGGCGGGCACGGGTATTTTCCTCTATATGAGCCAGGAGGGCAGGGGTATAGGCCTTGCGAACAAGCTTCGGGCCTACCAGTTGCAGGATGAGGGCAGGGACACCGTGGAAGCAAACCTTGAGCTGGGTTTCGGACCTGACCTGAGAGATTACGGCATCGGGGCGCAGATCCTTGTGGACCTTGGGGTCAAGAAGATCAAGCTCCTTACCAACAACCCGAAAAAAATAGTAGGTCTGGAAGGGTATGGGCTTCAAATCACTGATAGGGTGCCTATTGAGATGGAAGCCCGCCGGGAGAATATCAGTTATCTCAGAACCAAGAAGGAAAAACTGGGGCACCTTTTGAAAAAATTGTAAAGGAGACATCATGTCCGGATACAATACCATAGCAGGCAAACTGGATGCTTCAGGACTGAAAACCGCCATCATAGCCTCCAGGTTCAACGATTTCGTGACTGCCAGGCTCATCGAGGGTGCTGTAGACTGTCTGCTGCGGCACGGATCCGGGGAGACGGACATTACCGTTATCAGGGTCCCTGGATCCTTCGAAATTCCACTTGCGGCCAAAAAAACGGCCTCTTCAGGCAAATATGATGCTGTTATATGCCTTGGAGCGTTGATTCGCGGCCAGACCCCGCATTTTGATTATATCGCAGCCGAGGTCACCAAGGGTATCGCCCAGGTTTCGCTGGACACCGGATTGCCGGTCACCTTCGGCGTAATCACTGCCGACACCCTGGAGCAGGCAATCGACAGGGCGGGCGCAAAGGCTGGCAACAAGGGTTTCGAGGCTGCCCTGGGTGCAGTGGAAATGGCAGATCTGCTCAGGCAGATCTGAATAGCTATTAATGGGTGTCCGCAGAAAGGGAAGAGAAAACGCTCTCAAGGTTCTCTACAGCATGGACCTGAATCCAGTCTCCCATAAAGAGGCCTGTATGCATGTCCTCAATTTCGGTGAACTTCCTGAAAATACCAGAGCGTTCACAAGGGAGTTGGTAAAGGAGACATTGGAACGTCTGGATGAGATCGATGGGCACATCCGGAAAGCGTCCTTGAAATGGGAGATAAGCAGGATGGCGGCGGTAGACCGCAACGTTCTGAGATTGGCTGTTTCGGAGTTGACCGGCAAGACACCTAAACCGGTCAGGGTAGTGCTGAACGAGGCCATAGAACTAGCTAAAAAATTCGGTGGCGAGGAGTCGGGGACATTTGTTAACGGTGTACTGGACAGGGTACGAATCGACCTTGGAATGGAGTCTTGATGGCGATCCAGATCCGCGGCGGCAACGCCTTGAATTACCGCGGGGATGTTCTCCTGCTGTTTCATCCCTCGGATGTCAAACCCCTTGCAGGGACCCTGGCTCTGCTTGATTGGCGCTGCAACGCGGCGGTCAGCATTCTGTGGAAGAGGAAGCCTGATCTGTTCAAGTTCGGACAGCTCACCGTTTTGGCAACCCAGGGCAAGGTTCCGACCCCAACGGTGATACTGACCGGTCTTGGTTCCGGCGAGGAGTTTGGCCGAGACTTGCGAAAAGAGGCCTATCGTCTTGCCCTCGATGCCGCTGTAAAACTTGGGGCGGGGAAGTTCGCCCTTGAGGGTATTCCACTGGCCGGGGTTCACGAAAAAGGGGTTCTGGACGACCTGGTTGCAGCTGCCCGACCTTTTGAAAAAAATGGGAGGTTTAACGTATCGTTTTTTTCAACCGATAAGGATTTCACTCTTTCTCTCAGAACCGGAGACGGTTCGGTGGCATCGTCGGGTTAGTGAATGAAAATAGCTATTGTTTCAGATATACATTCCAATCTCGAGGCAGTGGAAGCTGTTCAAAGGACTATTGACGGGATCGGGGTAGATGCGATCTACTTTGTAGGGGATGTTGTGGGATATGGGCCGGACCCAAATGCATGTACAAGGTGGGTTATGGAAAATGCCGACATTGCTGTCATGGGGAACCACGATATCGCCGCGCTGGGGAAAATAGATATTGAGAGCTTTAACCCAAATGCGAAAAAAGCCATTGCCTGGAACTCCGCTCAGATGGAAGACTGGGCGATTGATTTTATCGCGACTCTTCCTATGGTGGTGTCACACAATGGTGTGACCATTGTTCATGCCAATCCGCAGGAACCGGAGAGCTGGAACTATATTTTTTCCCTGTGGGATGCTGAGAGAAACTTCTCCCATTTTGAGAACACATTCTGCTTCGTTGGTCACTCCCACCAACCTGTGACAGTAGAAATGGGAGAGTCCGGACCGGTGTCGGTACTGCCTGGTAATTCATTCACCGTTGCTGATGGAGCCCGATATCTGGTTAACGTGGGGAGCGTTGGGCAGCCCAGAGACGGAAATCCCGAAGCATGTTTTGGACTACTGGACACCGACAAGGGGGAATTTTCAATCCTTAGATCCCCCTATGAATTCGGGATAACTCAGGAAAAAATGCTAAGTGCGGGGCTACCCAAACCCCTTGCGGACCGGTTGGCGGAGGGCAGGTGAACAGGGAACAGGATAGCGGAAGCCAAGGTTCATCCAGTGCGGTTTTAGACCCCACAATGAGCCTGGTGGGAAGGTTGGAAGACCTTTCCCTTGGAGAGATCCTCCAGATAGTGAGCCTCAGTAAGAGGTCCGGTCTTCTGCGTCTCGAAGCCCCGGATGGGAAAGCAAGCCTCTATATCAGGGCTGGCAAGGTGATCTATGCGGCAAGTTCAGACGAAAAAGAGGGTGTATTAACCCTGTTGGCTGAAAATGGCCTCATCGAAGCGAACCAGCTGGAGTCCATAAGGGAGAAGCTGGACTCAGCATCCGCGCCGCAGGAATTCCGTGATCTGCTTGGGATCGGCCATGATAGTTTTCAGGAGGTTTTAAAAACAAGGGTTGAAGAGCTGACCTACTCTTTGTTCATGTGGGAGGAGGGTACCTTCAGCTTTCAGCTTATTGAGGATGAGAATACCCATCCCCTCCTTTCCAAAGTAGCGCCCTTTTTCCTGGATGAAGGTATCGGGGCCCAGTTCCTGGTTATGGAAGGGGCGAGAAGAAAAGATGAAATGCTGAGGGACGCGACATCGGATGAGGTGCGGGATAAGAGTGCAATGGTGGATCCAGGAAGTGTGTTGGGTGACGATTGGGAAAATGAATTCGAACAGCATTTGACCGGATCTGCCGGGAGTTTTGAGGAGGAGACACCGGAAGAGGATCTGGCGGCAGAGCTGGATGAGTTCGTCGTTCCTGAAACTCTGCCGCAGATCCCTGGCCTGATATCCGGCAAAGTTGTGGCCGTAGGTCTTCA
>JALHUC010000453.1 GCA_022865845.1 bacterium
CGTCGCCTCCTGTCCATGACCACCTTTACCACCACAGGTATGACAGTCATGAACCCCAGGAGAAGTACGGTGAGGCCGATGCGTCCGGGGTCCTTGGTGCTCATAACGCTGCCGAAATGGGCAAGCACGAAACTGGTCGGGATGATCCCCACGGTCGTGGCAAGCAGGAACCGCCACCATGTGATCGAGGTAAGTCCTGCCGCGTAACTGACAATATCAAAGGAGATGAATGGCAGAAGGCGGAAGACGACGATCATGCCGGCTAAACCCCACTGGGATCCGAGGAGCCCCACCTTCAGCTTTTCCCCGAACCACCTGTAGACGATTTCGTGACCGAGAAGCCGCGCGATAAGAAAGGCGATAAAGGCGCCGCTTACAGATCCGATGACAACGTAGACCGTCCCCCAGGTGTGTCCGTAGGCAAAGCCGGCGGCAAGAGCGATAGGAGCGCTGGGAAGCGGATTGATCACAACGGCGATCATGAAAAAACCGATGATGACCAGGGGTCCCATACTGCCTGCTCTTTCGATCATAGCGTGGAGCCTGTCACTGTCCATGAACAGGGAGAGGGTTCCCGTCTGGTGCAGGGCAAGGTAAATCAAGGCGATAATCACCAGGAGCAGCGATCCAATGAGAAGATGTCGCCCCAGGCGATCCTTACCTGTTGTCACTGAGGCTTCGGTGGGGTTGATCCCGTTCTTTTCCATGAATGAGAGTATAGGTGAATAGTCTCTGGCAGACAAATGAGCAACGTCCATAGCTCATTTCTGCAGCAAATATATCCTCTATCTGCCCTTATGGGTATAATGGTTATCTCATTGCGTCTCGGGCCGGTTGGCTCTCACGGAAGCGCTCGATGTCACAAGGTCTGGTAATAGGGAAAGGATCTGGAAGTTTTATCGGGGGAAAAACGATGGAGAACTTCATTACAGAGGGCGGCTTCAGGAACTTGAGCGCAGTGCTTCTTGTTGCCGGCTTCGGTGTGCTTCTGGCAGCCGAAAGCATCTGGCCCCTCAGGGCAAGGAAAAGGCCGAGGCCCGGCAGGTACCTTTCCAACGCCATACTTACAGCCCTCACGGTCCTGGCCGGCGCATTGGCTGTCCGTCCTGCAGGGTTTGGACTGGCCACCCTGTCGGAGGCAAAGGCTTTCGGGATCCTCAATTGGCTCGCTTTGCCGGGTTGGGCAAAGTTCGCGGCAGGCTTCCTCCTCATGGACCTGACCTTCTACTACTGGCACCGATTCAACCATGTGGTCCACTTTTTATGGCGGTTTCACAGCGTCCACCACATTGACCCCGATCTGGACGTCACAACCTCCATGAGATTTCACTTCGGAGAAGTTTTGCTGTCAACTTTCTTCCGTGCCGGCCAGGTCGCGGTCATCGGTATCGCTCCAGTGACCTACATCGTCTACGAGACCTGCTTTACTCTGGCCACCTTGTTCCACCACAGTAACCTGAAAATGCCGGTTCGAGTTGAAGCGGTTTTAAACCGAATACTGGTGACCCCGAGGATGCACGGAGTTCATCACTCGGTGGTGCGCTCGGAGCTGAACTCTAACTATTCCGTGATATTCCGGTGGTGGGACGCGCTGAACCGAAGCCTGGTGCTCAACGTACCGCAATCAGCCATTACCATTGGTGTGGGC
>JALHUC010000454.1 GCA_022865845.1 bacterium
CACTAAAGGAGTCTTAATGTCCGCGGAAAGCTTCATTTTTCTGGATCACACACCGCTGCACAGCGTCATCGAGCAACCGGCAACCATTGAAAAATTCGGGGGAATGGTCAACAACGGGCTCGAAGCCTCGCCCATCATGCATGCCGCCCTGGCATCGGCCCTGCTTGTGGGAATAGCGCTTCTAGTCAACCGTTCCTACACCAACCGCGGCAGTGACCGTGGCCTCGCTCCCACAGAAAAAACCTTCTCTGTAAGCAACCTCGCGGAGCTGGCTGTGTCCGGGCTTCTCCGGTTCATGGAGAGCCTCATGGGCAGCGACGCCAAGCGGTTTCTGCCCCTCATCGGCGGCACCGCCTTTTTTATCCTGTTCAACAACCTCATGGGCAGTCTCCCCGGTCTCGATTCCGCCACCGCCAACTTTAACACGACCCTCGCCTGCGCCCTGGTCATTTTCGTGGCGACCCATGTCGTCGGGGTTAGAACACACGGAGTCGCCTATATTAAACAGTTTCTCGGTCCGGTGTGGTGGTTGGCGTGGCTCATGCTGCCCATCGAGCTCATCGGCCACTTTGCGCGCATACTCAGCCTGTCCGTTCGACTGTACGGAAACATGATGGGAGACCACAAGGTTCTGGCTATCTTCCTGGGACTCGTTGCCCTGGGAATACCAGTCATCTTCATGGGCATGGGTATCTTCATCGCCCTGGTTCAGACCTTTGTCTTTACACTGTTGTCCATTCTGTATATTACGTTCGCTCTGGAAGAGGCACACTGATATTAAAATTCACGTTTTCTATTAACACGCTTGAGAAGGGAGGCAATCCTCAATGAAAAAAGCATCCACCATTGCACTTATCACTGCACTCTTGCTTGTGGCTATGGCGCCGGTCGCCTTCGCGGCCACTGAAGAGGGCGGATCCAGTGGCCTGATGGGCTTTGGTATCGCCCTTGCTACAGGTCTTGCTATCGGCATCGCTGCCCTGGGCGGCGCCATAGGACAGGGTAACGCCGTCAGGGGAGCCATGGAAGGGATAGCCAGAAATCCGGGAGCTTCCGGCAAGATCATGACCACACTGATCATCGGCCTTGCGCTCATCGAGTCCCTGGTCATCTACGCCCTGGTCATCTCCTTCATACTTCAGGGTAAGCTGTAAAATTACCGGGGAGGGAACCTCCATTCCCTCCCTGATTTTTTGAAACCTCTTGTGAAAGAGAAAACTTTATCATGCCTGGCCCTCCGATGGTCGAAAGGTCTGTCGGGGGCAGTTAAGGGGTGGATATCGATGCGAAAAGTTATTTTTGTCACCATCTTACTCCTCGCTGCCGCGTCCTCCGCCCTGGCCATGAGCACTTCCGACTGTTTCGACTGTCACTCGGACGATACGCTCACCAAGGCCGTGAGGGGCAACGAGATCTCCCTGTACGTTGATGAGGGGATCTACGGTCAGTCCATACATGGCGATCTGGAGTGTACGGACTGCCACGAGGATCTTGCCGCTGAAGAGGACGAACACGAGGAAGAGCTCAAACCGGTTCAATGCTCCAACTGCCATGAGGATGCTGCCTCAGTGATGGAAGTAGCCGAACACCCCGCTGACTGTTCTGACTGTCACGGCAAACATGACATCCTGCCGCAGTCCGATTCCAGGTCATCGGTTTATGACCTAAACGTTCCTGGCACCTGCTGCACCTGTCATTCGGACCAGGAGACACCTGACGTCTGTGTCCAGTACGAGAGTGGTATGCACGGCATAGTGCTCATCAGGAGCGGGATGATCTTTTCGGCAGTCTGCAACGACTGCCACGGGAGCCACGATATCCGCGGGGCCGGCGACCCAGCCTCCATGGTCGCGCGAGCCAATATCAACAGCACCTGCGCCGCATGCCACCAGGGTGTGGCGGAGAAGTACAAAAAGAGTATCCATGGCGAGATCTTCGCCGACAGCCCGGAAGATGCCCCGGTGTGTACTTCATGTCATTCCGCCCATGACACCGAACGCGCTATGGATGACACCTTCCTCTTAACCGTTGTGAAGCGATGTTCATCCTGCCATGAGGAAATGGGGTACACATTCAGCAAGAACTACCATGGGCAGGTCACAGGTATGGGATATACCCGCGCCGCCCAGTGTCCTGACTGTCATGGAGCCCACGACATTCTGTCCATAGACGATCCTGCCTCCATGGCCCATCCCGATAACCTCGTAGCTACCTGCGGAAAATGTCATCCAGGGGCCAACAGGAACTTCACACTGTACATGCCCCATGCTGACTACCACGATGCCCAGAATTATCCGATGCTCTACTATGTCTACCTGGCGATGGTCATACTTTTGACGGGGACCTTTGCCTTCTTCGGGATCCACACCCTGCTTTGGCTCATTCGCGCCTCTATTGAGAAATCACGTAACAGGTCCGGTGGGGTCCATTGATCCGGGAGGATAAACACATGACAGACTATTCTCATACGGAAAACATTGGCCAGGAGGAACGCTGGTACCTGCGATTCAACTACTACCACCGCTTCCTTCACGCTCTTGTCATCATCAGCTTCCTGGGGCTGGTCTTTACCGGGATGCCTCTGAAATATTCCCATACTGGCTGGGCCCAGACGCTGGCTGGCCTGATGGGCGGGATCGGGGCCGCCGGTAAAATTCACAGGGTGTTCGGCACCATCACATGGCTGTATTTCTTTCTCCACCTTCTCTTCGCCGCCTACTATGTGGTGAAGCTCCGGGACGAGCCACTGCTGAAATGGTTCCTGGGTCCGAACTCCATGGTGCCGTGGATCAAGGACCTTGAGGATATTATCGGCCACGTATTCTGGTTCCTGGGAATGGGGGAGCGGCCCAAATTCGACCGATTCACCTACTGGGAAAAGTTCGACTATTTAGCCGTTTTCTGGGGCGTTGGTATCATCGGCTTCTCCGGCCTGATGCTCTGGTTCCCGGAGTTCTTCTCCCAGCTTGTTCCGGGCTGGACCTTCAATGTCGCCATTATCCTTCACTCGGACGAGGCGCTTTTGGCAGCCGGCTTCATCTTCACCATCCACTTCTTTAACACGCACCTGCGGCCGGAGAAGTTTCCTCTCGACCACGTTATCTTCACAGGGAGGATCTCAGAAGAGGAGTTTCAGCATGAGCGGCCTCTTGAGTACGAGAGGATGCGCGAACAGGGCACACTAAGCAGCATCGAATCCACACCCCCTACCCGGACCAGTCTGCTCTGGGCTCAGATCATAGGGTTCATCGCGTACGGCATGGGACTCATCATGATTCTCTTCATCATCTACTCTGCCTTAAAGGAACTTCGCTGACACCTTGTGCCCCGCGGCGGCAGTTAGCGCCGCCGCTGGGTCCTTCCTTACACCTGGTTGATCTGTTCAAGTCCGCTCATTCTTTGACATAAAGCGTCGGGGTGTGCTAAAAATCTCAAATGAACTTTGTTGTTCACAAGCTTCGCCGGGGGTGAACAGACTTGCCTTCTTCTGCCAGTCACGTATACCGGGGCACAGATTACCTCCTCGGGATCCTTATTCTGCTTTTGGCAGGCCTGCTCCTGTTCTGGACAGGCCGCTTCCTGCAGCCCGTCCGTCTTCCTCCGGCATCACCAGGTTCCTATCACTTCATTGCCTCCCTTGATGATGTCGCTCCCGACACAGCTTTCGCCTTTGAGCTGGAGGGCCGCCCGTGGTACCTGGCCAGAACCCAGGGCAACCTCACCGCGGTCTCAGGGTACTGTACATACCGTGGATCCCGTATCAAATGGGATCCGCGCAACCAGGTATTTCTTTGTGAGGGTCACGGCTGCACCTTCGGTCTTCGCGGCAACCTCATCCGCGGACTCGCCACCTCACCCCTGGAAACCCTCAAAATCAAGGTCATCGGCAACCGTATTTACGGGGCAAGGGGTCGCTCATGAGCAGCAGGGGCCGACGGGCTAATGGAGGCCTCCTGACATACCTCCTGGACCGGGTGGGGATCCAGGGGTTCATTTCCAGACCCCAGGAGGGCAGGATCTCGGTAAAGGGGGCTCTTGAGGCAGCCTTTATAAAGCCGATCCCCCACACCAGCTGGTGGTCCTGCTTCGGGGGAATAGCCTTCCTCCTCTTTCTGATCCAGGCCATTACCGGCCTTCTTCTCATGTTCTTCTACATACCGGCTGATCCCGAGGCTCACAGAACGATACTCTATTTGTCGGGCCTGGCGCCCTTCGGCTGGTTCTTCAGAACAACCCACCACTGGGCCGGCATCGGGATGATGCTTGCCCTTTCCCTCCATGTCCTGAGGGTCTTTGTAAAGGGAGCCTATCAAAGGCCGCGAGACCTGAACTGGGTCATAGGATCTGCCCTTTTCTTCCTGACTGCCGGGTTCATCCTTACCGGAGACCTCCTTCCCTGGACCCGCTCCGCCTACTGGTCGGCAGTGTGGTGGACGGACCTTGTGGGCAACTTTCCTGTCATCGGGCACCAGATCATGCTTTTTCTGCGGGGAGGCGAGAACGTCACCGGCTCTACCATCACCCGTTTCTATGTATTCCACGTTTTCCTTCTCCCCACTTTTACGACCCTGCTTATGATCGTCCATTTCGCCATAGCCAGGAAACTGGGCATATCGGAGCCGCTGTGACCACCAGATCATTCAAGGGCAGGAGGAAACACGCCAGACGCGGCGAGCAGAAGGAATATCCCTTCTATCCCAACTTTGTTCTCAGGATCTTTATGGCGATCATGGGCACGGTGGCTGTCATCGCCGTCCTTTCAGCCCTGTTCCCACTGTCCCTGGACCAGATCGCCGACCCGCTGGCAGCACCCGATCCAGGGACCAGAACCCTGTGGATATTGAAACCGGCGATCCTGTTGTATAACATCACGTTCAGCCCAGGCATCACCGTGGTCCTCATCACCATTTTTGCGGCACTCTTCGTCCTTCTCCCGCTCCTGGACCGTTCAGGGCAGCGTTCAATAAAGCGCCGGATACTGGTGGCCATACCGTTCCTTCTCTGGATGATCTTTCTGGCCTTGTCACTCCTATTTTCAACCGGAGTCCCGGGATGAGGGTGTTTATCTTCACTTTGTCTGCTCTCCTCCTGTTGGCCTCAGGCGCCATGGGCGCGGTCACAACTTCGTGTGAATCCTGTCATAGTGCCCTCGATCAGAGAAAATCTGAACCTGTCAGCCTCTGGAAACGGGATATCCACAGGGAGGCCGGACTCGGTTGCCACGATTGCCATGGAGGCGACCCACAAAGCCTTGAATCGGCCATGGCCCCTTCAAGCGGTTTTGTGGGTGTCCCGAATAAAAGAGGATCTGTGGACCTTTGTGGAGGATGTCATTCTGACACCGGCCGCATCCCCGACCCCACCGTCGCCACGGACCAGACGATCCAATACCTGTCCGGGTCTCACGGCACCTCCAACAAAGACAATACACCCACCTGCGTCACCTGCCACGGGAGCCACGGTATTATCCGGGTTACAGATCCATCCTCCCCTGTGTTTCCGACCCGTGTTGTAAGCCTTTGCATCCAGTGTCACGGTAAGGGGAGCACTGATGACGAAACAGGACCGTGGCGATATCTGGAGGATGTCCACGGACGGGCCCGGGTCCAAGGAAGGAACACCAGTGCCCCGGCATGCCATGACTGCCACGGCGCCCATCGAGCCACCGCTCTTACAACAGCAGGCACTCAAATGATCTGTGGAAATTGCCACACCAGGGAGTACGAATACTTCCAGGCCGGACCCCATGGAGAGTCTCTGCACCTCACCGGCGAACCGTCCTGCACCCGTTGTCACGGCTATCACGGGATTGAAGCAACAGGCATAGATGAGATCATCGGCCGGATCACCGACAACTGTCAGGGGTGCCATCAGGTCGCCAGCAGCGCATGGGGATTGGGACGGGAGATCGATGAGAACCTTGGGGGGGCCATGAGCTTCCTTGATTCCCTCCGGAACATGTCGGAAGAGTTCAGGCTCGCGGGGGTAGAGACCGGTGGAATGGACAAACTGAACCAGGAGGCCCATGGCTGGCTGGTGCGTGTAGAGTCCGCCATCCACTCGGTGGACACCGAATGGGAAGAGTTGACAGGAATGGCCAAAGTGAAGATGATGGCTTCCTGGGATCTGGCCAGAGACTATAATCTGGAAAAGGGGATTCGAAAGATCATCCTGCTGCTTATAGCCCTTCTAGCTGTCTCAATCTTCGCCCTGCTTGCGTTTAAGCTCAAACTCGCCGAAAGGGACCAGCGCAGGAGACAACTCCTGGGCAGTCCGGAGGCCAGACAAAGAGAACAGGAGCATCACCGCAAATGAAGGCTGTCGGTAAATTTTTCGCACTGGTAAGGAGGCTGCGGTTCTACGAGGTCCTCGTCCTCGTGTTTATTGCCATCCTGCTGGGAGCCTGGAGTGTCAAAGAAATAACCGAATCGGCTTTGTTCTGTGGAAGCAGCTGCCACATCATGAGACCCTATTATGAGGACTGGAAGACCTCAGCCCACAATACCGTGCCGTGTGTTGACTGCCACCTCGAACCGTCCGACGAACAGCAGTTCGTACCGCAGTTCAAGGCCGTCACCCAGGTGGCCAGCTACCTTACACGAACATACGGTGAACACAGGAGGGCGGAAGTAAGCGATGCCAGCTGCCTTGAAGGAGAGTGCCATTCCAGGAGGCTTTTAGACGGCAAGGTGACCTTTGCCAACAATATACGCTTCGATCATACACCCCACCTCCAACAGCTCAAAAGGGGCAAGATCCTCAAGTGTACAACATGCCACTCACGTGTCGCCATGGGGAAACACGTCACGGTTGTCGAGGATGCGTGCTTTATCTGCCACTTTAAAAATGGTGTAAAAGAAGCGGCAAATTCGGATTGCCTCCTCTGCCACACTACGGGGGAAGATGACAGCACCGCACAGCCCGACAGCTTCGATCACCGTCCTTTGAGGGAGAGAGGTGTTCCCTGCATCAGCTGCCACCAGACAGTAACCAGAGGTAATGGGCAGTTGAAACCTGAATCTTGCATAGAGTGCCATGACCGGCCCATGGAGGAGGCTCTGGACGAACCTGTCGAACTGATTCACAGGGTCCACGTTACCGACCACAAGGTGGAGTGCACACTCTGCCATGAACCCATTCAACATTCCATCCCGGATGAATCCTCAGTTCAGCCTCTCTACTGTGGTTCCTGCCACGAGAACAAACATAAGGGGATGCTGGATATGTTCAGGGGAACAGGTGCCAAGGGAGTTGCCCCCTTACCCTCTCCCATGTACAAGGCCCATGTGGGCTGCAACGGGTGCCATATCGTACCGGACCCGTCCGGCGGCATGGGAGCGGCGTTTACCGGCATGAACATGATAGCCGTTCAGGCAGCCTGTCAATCCTGCCACCCGAAGAGCTACACTGATAAGATTGGACAGTGGAAACAGGAGATTTCAACAGCTCTACTGCGGGCAGAGAAGGCTTTGCAAACCGCTGAGAACAAGCTGAGCGTCGAATCCTATGGCGATACGGACACCCGCCGTACCATGGAGAATGTCCGACACAACATCCTGTTCATCCGAAGCAGCGCCCCCATACACAACCCGGACTATGCCGTACAGGTCCTTGAAAAAGCTGTCCGGGACCTGTCAAGTCTTACGAAAAATACCAGATAGAGGTGAGAACATGGCTTTTAAAAAGGTGAGTCGCGTCAAGATCCCGGACGCCACGATCAGGCGATTGTCGCTGTACGACCGATGCCTGGAAGGCTTTCTTCATTCGGGGAAAAAGGTTGTCTCTTCCTCCGACATTGCGAGAAAGTGCGGTACAAACCCTGCCCAGATTCGCAAGGACTTCGCCTATTTTGGGGAGTTCGGGGTCCGGGGAGTGGGCTATTATGTGGAGAACCTCCAGGTGGACATAAAGAAGGCCCTTGGGATCGACCGCTCCTGGAACTGCGCCCTTGTGGGAGCGGGCAACCTAGGGTTCGCCCTGTTGGGCACAGACTCTCTTGCAAGAAGAGGATTCAAGATCTCCGCGATCTTCGAACGAGACCCCATTCTCGTAGAGATGGGGAGTTTTCAGGACATCCCCCTCTACCCCCAGGACGAGATGGCCCGGGTCTGCCCGGAAATGGGTATACGGATCGGGATCATAGCGGTTTCCCCTGAAAACGCAGTGAAGGTCGCTCTCAAGCTCATCGATGCGGGTGTAAGGGGCATCCTCAACTTCACCCCCGCTACTATCAAGGTTCCCCCCGGGATCATCCTGAAAAATGTGGATTTCGCCATCGACCTGGAGGGTATAGCGTTTCAGTTGAATAATGAGTAAAGAACCGTGAAGCGTGAAGCGTGAAGCGTGAAGCGTGAAGCGTGAAGCGTGAAGCGTGAAAAACTTACCAATGCTCACCAGGCAGTCAACCTCTATTCACTATTCACGTTTCACTTTTCACCAGGGAAAAAACCTTATGAAAAAATACGAAGAGCTCATCATCCAGCGGGGGCAGGAACTGGCCTCGCTCACCCAGCGGTTCTGCGCCCAACAGGCAGGGACAATAGCTTTCATCGCCGACACCATGGTCAAGGCGATGCGGGCGGGAGGCAAGGTGCTGGTTATCGGAAATGGCGGCAGCGCCGCCGACGCTCAGCACTTTGCCGCTGAACTGGTAAACAGGTTCCTCATGGAACGAAAAGCCCTGCCCGGCCTGGCGCTTACCACCGACACCTCGGTTCTGACTTCCATCGCCAACGACTACTCCTATGAACAGATCTTCAGTCGGCAGGTGGAGGCACTGGGGCGTGAGGGTGATGTACTCCTGGCCATCTCCACCAGCGGAACATCCCCCAACGTGCTAAAGGCTCTGGAACAGGCCAACATCCTCTCCATGGCCACCATCGGCATGACCGGCAGCGAATCCGGCAAGATCTCCTCCCTATGTGATATATGTATGGCTGTTCCGGACCAGTCAACCCCGCGCATACAGGAGGTACACCACCTGGCCCTGCATGTTATCTGTGAGATCATGGAGATCCAGCTGTTCTCCCATGGCACCTGAAATCCGCTACCCCCACACACCGTTAAAAGAGCTTGATCTTTCCGAGATCAAGACCTATTCCGTCCATGATCGCCCGGGCAAGGTCTCGATCAAGCAGATAGCCAGAGGTGTCCCTTCAGATGAGAGCTTTGCCGGGTGGTTGGAATCCCTTCCGGATATCAGCGCGGCACGGGACCTGAAGCTGGCCGCACAGGCTATCCACCGCGCTCGCGGTGAGGGCAAAGGTGTGCTTCTGGGCATGGGCGCACACCCCATCAAGGTTGGTCTCGGAGGCCTCATCGCCCAGGCCCTGGCAGACCGGATATTTACCGGTATCGCCACCAACGGCGCCGCTATTATCCACGATTACGAACTGGCCCTCACCGGGAAGACCTCCGAAGATGTGGACGCTGTCCTCTCTGAAGGAACCTTCGGCATGGCTTTGGAAACATCTGCCCAACTCAATAGCGCCATTAACGATGGAGCTGCCTCGGGTGAAGGCATCGGTTACCCTGTGGGAAGGCTCATCGAGGAACAGGACCTTCCTCACGCCGGCGCAAGCGTCTTTGCCTCAGCCTACCGAAACGGGATTCCGGCAACTGTTCATGTCGCCCTGGGGACCGATATCATACATATGCACCCCACCTGTGATGGCGCCGCCACGGGCAAGGCCACAATGGATGATTTCCGTTTGTTCAGCAGGCAGGTAGCTGCCCTCGAAAACGGTGTCTTCATCAACCTGGGGTCTGCTGTTATCATCCCCGAGATTTTTCTGAAGGCCTGCTCCCTGTCCCTCAACCTGGGGTATTCTCTGGAAGGGCTGACCACCGTTAATATGGACTTCATCCAGCACTACCGTCCCAGGGTCAACGTGGTGGGAAGGCCCACGGGCAGTACGGGACGAGGCATCAGCCTCACCGGTCACCATGAACTGCTTCTGCCTCTTCTACTGGCTGCTGTGAGGGCTCTGAATTGAAGCCGGACGCTGGCCTATACACGATGGACACCATCGGGGAAGCCTCCCGCGCCTGGCGTGAAGCCGGGTACTCCATCGTCTTTACCAACGGCTGTTTCGACCTCATTCATCCGGGTCACGTCCGGTACCTTCAGCAGGCCAGGGACCAGGGGGACCTGCTGGTGCTGGGCTTAAACACCGATGAATCGGTCAGGGGGCTCAAAGGTGCTGGACGGCCCATCCTGAACCTCGAGGAACGATGTGAAGTCCTGCTGGCACTGCGCTGTGTCCATGCTGTCGTACCTTTCGTCGAAGACACTCCCCTGGAGTTGATCCGCAGGGTCAGGCCACACATACTGGTCAAGGGTGGAGACTGGGCGGTGGAAAATATCGTTGGAGGGGATGTTGTTGAGGCGGATGGGGGCACAGTTCTCAGCCTGCCCTTTCACCCTGGTACTTCCACCACCGAGATCATTCGAAGAATTCGCTCTACCCTCACCTGAAATGCGTTTTCTGTCCGAACTCATCGACAACCTTAAAAAAAACAGGACTGCCGCAGTTTCGGGGATCACTGCCCCGGCCGCAGCCTTTCTCGCTTCCAGGCTCCATGGCCCTGAAAACCTGGTGGTGATCACCCCCGACGAAGATTCAGCCAGAAACTTTTCACGCGACCTGTCCCTTTTCCTTGGCGCAGGGGAAGCGCTGTATTTCCCACCCTTTGAATCTCTGCCCTACGACAACCTGACCCCTGATATCGATACCACTGCTCTTCGTATTTCAGCCCTTGCAGCGGCAAAACGAGGAGCCGGACCGGTAGTTTTACCAGCGAAAGCCCTTCTCCAGCCAACCCCTCCGCCTGCGGTCCTCTCTCAATGGGAACTTACCGTCAGGAAAGGTCAGGATCTTTACCGCGACGACCTTATGGGTAAGCTGTCTGTCATGGGTTACCGACGGGAACCTGTCGTCTCCCAGGTCGGGGATGTTGCCGTAAGGGGCGGGATCCTGGACCTCTTCTCTCCCCTGTCAGATAAGCCGGTGAGGATCGAACTGTGGGGGGATGAGGTGAATACCCTGCGCCATTTCGACCCCCAGACCCAGAGATCCGGGGCTGACATTGAGGAGTTTGTGATCCTCCCGGTCACTGAACTTCTTCTCAACCCCGGGGAGAGAAAAGACGCAGAAATACGGTTGGGAGATTTCCTGGCAAACGCGGGTGTGGCGGCGAGGGAAAGAGACAGGATCCTTTCCCTGTTCAGGGATGGCCTTGAACTGCCTGGTACGGGTCTGCTTCTGCCCCTCCTGTACTCGGAAAGTTCCTACCCCCTTGATCACTTTTCCGAAAACTCTCTTCTACTGCTGCATGAGCCGGAGGAGATCCGGACCAGCCTCCAGGATTATTACGATAAAACATCCGAACGAAAAGATGGCGCTCCCCTGGCACCGGGAAAGGTCTACCTTGATCCCGCAACGGTTCTTGAAGGGGTCAATGAGTACAGGACACTTTTAACAGGATTATTCCACAGACCTGGCGCCAGTTCTATGGAGTGTCGTTCCCCTCTGCCGTCCACCCTGCCCTCCTCCAGGCCGGACCGCATCGTAGAGTTCACCCGCCTCCTTCAGGAACGCCGGAAACAGCCTGTTATCCTCTGTGTCCGCACATCTGCCGCCGCCGACCGTCTCCAATCGATCATTTCGGAGTCCGGGCTGGAAGTAAGGCGGGTTGAGACCTTTCCTGACGCGCTAAAGGCAAAAGATCTCACCATGCTCACAAGGACCCTGTCCGGCGGCTTCAGCCTTCCCGATGAGAACCTGACCGTCATAAGCGATGCCGATCTTTTCGGCCAACCCTCCGAGCGCAAAGCATCACCAGCAGTTTTCCCGGAATGGGACCTGCCCATAGGTTCCCTCATGCCGGGAGACATCGCTGTACACATAGACCACGGAATAGGCCGCTATGAGGGACTCCGACAACTCGATGTGGCAGGCTCCACAGATGACTTCCTGCATCTTACCTTTGCGGGAGGGGATTCCCTGTATGTTCCTGTCTGCCAGATGAACAGGATTCAGCGCTACAGGAGCGGTTCCGAGACAACTCCAACCCTCAGCAAACTGGGATCTGCCGTCTGGAACAGATCCAAGACCAGGATCCGGAAATCCCTCAAGCTCATGGCCGATGAACTGCTCAAGCTGTCTGCCGCGAGACAGGGCCAGGCAGGGCATTCTTTCGCAGAACCCGACTCCCTTTTTCGGGAGTTCGAGGTCTCCTTTCCATGGACCGAGACTCCTGACCAGGAGCGCACTATCAGTGAAGTGATCGGGGACATGACCTCATCCACACCCATGGACAGGCTTGTGTGCGGCGATGTGGGGTTCGGCAAAACAGAGGTGGCCATGAGGGCAGCCTTCCTGGCAGCAGTGGAAGGCCGACAAACGGCCATCCTGGTCCCTACCACCGTCCTGGCCCAGCAGCACTACCAGAACTTCACCCAGAGGCTCAAGGATTTTCCAGTGACCGTGGGGCTGATGAGCCGGTTCGTAACGCCGCAAAAACAAAAGGCCACCCTTAACCTGCTGGCCAACGGCAACCTGGACATTGTCATCGGAACCCACCGCATACTCTCATCGGACGTGGTGTTTCACGACCTGGGCCTTGTCGTCATTGATGAGGAACACCGGTTCGGAGTACGTCATAAGGAACGCCTTAAAAAGCTCAGAGAGACTATCGATGTCCTGACATTGTCTGCCACACCCATACCCAGAACCCTATTCCAGGCTTTTTCCGGCCTTCGAAGCCTTTCCCTGATCCACACACCTCCACCCGACCGGAAATCAGTGCACACCGAGGTGCGTTATTTTGAAGAGGACATCATCCGGGACGCCATCAACCGGGAAATGGACAGGGCCGGCCAGGTCTACATGGTTCATAACCGGGTCCAGACCATCGATGCGGTCCGTCAGATGGTGGAGAAACTGGTACCTCACGCGAAGGTCGGTATGGCCCATGGTCAGATGGGGGAAGGAGAGCTTGAAGAGGTCATGATCCGCTTCCTTCAACATGATTACGACGTCCTGGTGACGACGGCCATCATTGAGTCCGGACTGGACATTGCCAATGCCAACACCTTGATCGTCAACCGTGCCGACCGCTTCGGGCTGGCCCAACTCTATCAGCTCAGGGGCAGGGTGGGCCGATCTTCCAGGCTGGCCTATGCCTACCTCCTCATCCCACCGGAAGGTTCCATAAGCGATAAGGCCCGCAAGCGGCTGAGAAGTTTGAGGGAACTGAGCGAACTGGGCTCCGGATTCAAGCTGGCCTCCTACGATCTGGAGATGAGGGGCGCCGGGAACCTGTTGGGCGAAGAACAGTCCGGCCGGATAGACGCTGTGGGGCTGGAGCTGTACTCCCAACTGCTGGAACAGGCTGTGAGGGAGGCCAGCGATCACGTCACCCAGGCACAGATCCAGCCAAGCGTCACCCTCCCCTTACCGGCCTATCTTCCGGAGGAGTATCTGCCCGAGGTGGGAGAGCGGCTTACACTTTACAAACGTCTTGCCAGCGCGCCCGATCAGGACAGCCTTGACGCTCTGAGGGAAGAGACTGTGGACCGGTTCGGCAGGTTCCCGGCTGAGGTCAGCGGACTTTTTACCCGTATGGAGGTGGAGATTGCCGCCCGGGACATGAGCATCGAGCGCATTGACACTGCCGGACCCTACCTACTGGCGGCATTTCACCCTGGGGCCAAGGTCTCACCGGACGCACTTGTCCGCATGCTGACATCGGATAAGCGCCTCGCTTTTCTTCCACCTTCGACTCTGCGAATGGATGTTTCCGGGTTTTCCGGCGTTGATGACAGGATCTCCTATATGATGGATGTCTTGCGGTCACTGTAACTCTCTGTTAATAAAATATTGCGGACTACCGCGCACGATTTTGATAACCTCGCAAAAAGTCACTTCGAGCCATTTAGCGAGGCGGGGTTCAATATAGTCGTTCTTCACCCCTACCTCTGATCCTCCCCCCTCAAAGGGGAGGAAGAGTAAGGAAGAGGACTAATTGATAACACCCCCACCCTATGGATGTACGCTGCGCATACATCCTGTTTGATGGACATTTTGCATGTCCATCAATGTTTTATGTGTATTATACTTTCTGAACACCGGACGGGATAAAATCAATGAAAAAGACAATTCTTGTTACTATTATCGCGGCTGTCGCAGCGGCATGCATAGGCGCCGCCTATTTCATCCTCAAGCCTGAGATTCCTCTGCCTCCCAAGCCAAGAGTGAAGATCGTTGCCGAAGTCAACGGGAAGCCCATTACAGCAGAGCTCTTCAACGAGAAATACAGCCGTTTCACCTTGCGCTTCCACGTTCCCTCTGCCAAAGCACCCTCCGCCGCAAACGAACTGAAAATGGGGTTCCTCAATAAACTCATCGAGACAGAGCTCCTGCTGCAGGAAGCCGATCTGCGCGGCCTGGACGTTACTGATGAGGAGCTGAACCTGGAGATAAGCCACCTCAAGGAAGATTATCCCAAGGACACCCTGGACGAGGCCCTTGAGAGGATCGGGCTCAAACTGGAAGAGTGGAAGGAGGATAGGAAGGAGAAACTGCTCATCGACAAGCTCATCAAAAAGGAGATCGACAGTGTCATCCACGTGAGTGATGATGAGATACAAAAGTTCTACAACGCCAACAAGGATCAGTTCCAGCAGCCTCTCATGGTCAGGGCCAGGCAGATCGTAGTTGCCACCGAGGAAGAGGCAAACGCCCTGAGGACTCGGCTCGTTCGGGGGGAAAAATTTGAGGAAATTGCCCGTTTGCATTCCCTGAGCCCCGACGCTCAGGCAGGCGGGGATCTGGGTGTTTTTGCCAAAGGCCAGATGCCTGAGGAGTTTGACGAGATCGTTTTCCGCTACAGAGTCGGTTCCATCAGCAAGGTCGTAAAATCAGCCTATGGATACCATATCTTCCTGGTCGAGGACCGCATGAGGCCCAGGCTTCAAACCCTGGAGGAGGTGCGGGACCAGATCGCAGACGGGATCTTTCAGGGCCGCCAGGAAAACTTTTTCAAGGAGTGGCTCGATTCCCTGAAGAAGCAGGCCAGGATCATCATATACCCGGAGAATCTGGAGGATATTTCTTAAATGAGGACCATTCTCACCATCTTTCTCCTGTCTATGAGCTTCATGCTATCGACAGCTTTTGCCGGTGACAGGGTGGTGGCCCGTGTAGGTAACGAAGCCATAACGCACCTTGAACTTACTGCCGCCATCGAACAGAATCCGAATCTCCCCAGGGAAAAGATCCTGGATCTTCTTATAGAGCGACAGCTTGTCCTTATATGGGCAGTCGGAAACAACATCTCCGTTGCCAATGAAGAGTTGGAGCAAATGGAAACTTCCATCCGCGAGAGAAACAACATGACTCCTGATCAGTTTGAAAAGGCCCTTGCCTCCACAGGAGACACTCCTGAGTCGTTCAGAGGGAACCTCCGGGTCCAGATCACCATCAACAAAGCACTGGGCCTTGCCCTGTCCCGACAGGTGCAGATCTCGGACAATGAATTGCAGGAGCTCTATCTCAAGACCTATCCCCGGAAAACCGTTTTCGCGGTAAGTCATATCCTGCTGGCTGTTGATGAGGGGGCTCCTGTCGAAAAGGACGAAGCTGCAAAGATAAAGGCTGAGCAGGTAATTGCCCAGATCGCAAGCGGCGCATCCTTTGATAGCATGGTTTCCGAATACAGCCAGGACGGTTCATCGGCCGACAAGGGTGGACGACTTGGCACTTTCAACGAGGGAGAACTCCTTCCTGAATTGGAAAATCTCGCCGCGACCCTCGAACCTGGCGAGGTGGGAGGCCCGGTGAGAACCTCAGCCGGCTACCACATCCTGCTGCTGGAGTCCCGTGGAACCAGCGAGCCGCCTCCCTTTTCTGAGGTGAGAGATACACTGGAAAAAAGCCTCATGGCGGACAGGGAAGAATCGGTCCGGACCCGATGGCTGAATGAACTCAAGGAGACCACCTACATAGAGGTCTTCCCCGATGACGGATAAAGAACAGGACCGTCTGAGACTCGATCTGTACCTGAAACGCTCCGGCCTGGTCAAACGCCGCCCTCTGGCCGCCACCCTCTGCGACAACGGATATGTCACCATCAACGGCAGGCCCGCCGGGCCGGGTAAGACCGTCAAGGTGGGGGATCGCCTGGAGGTGAGGTACGCCCGGAAGAAGGTGCTGGTGGAGGTGACGGAGATCCCGGGGAAGTCGGTGAAAAAAGGAGAGGGTTATAAGATCCTGAACGAGGAGATCATCGAGGAAGAATTGTTTTAAAGTCAGAATGTAGAATGTAGAATGTAGAACGTTGAAGAGGAAAACACGTTTGCAATAAAAGCGACATTGTTTTAACGCAGAGTACGCAAAGGAACGCGGAGGGAAGCTTAAGTCTGGGGGGAAACACTATTGCCATAACGACGATGGTTTTCACCACAGAGACTCAGAGGACACAGAGGAAACCTGCGAAACTCTACGTTAACAGCTTTTACCGCCTTTATTGGAACCGGGATTGCCACGTCGCTCTCATCAAACTCGAGGCTCCTCGCAATGACTCTCTTTCGTTAAAGTTCGCGACTTCGCTCCTCGACCTTCGATGGACGAGTCAGAGGGCAGGCATAAGAAAACCGCCTTATCGGCGGCATATTTATGAGACTACTGGATTCCGGGTCATGGCCCGGAATGACGTTGGTGGAGGTTTTCCCAGAATCAGATTTTCTCAGCCGGCCCTGCCTGCCTTGAGTCAGTCGAAAGGAGCCTGCCGAAGGGTCGCTAAGTCGATGTGTCAGCCTTTTCTCCGTGTCCCCGCGTCCCTCCTGCGTTCTATGTTCTACATTCTGCGTTCTGCGTTCTGCATTCTGCTTTTTCCAGACACCAGACCCTAGACACTAGACTCTGGAAGTTTTTCCGGTCGATCTCTTTTGATAGTGCGGAAAAACTTCTTCACTTTACTTTCCCTCATCAGCGGCCAGTCGCAGCGCATGCACCGGTCTGCCTCTTCCCGCGCCACTCCCTCCGCGAACCCGCCATGTACCTCTTTGAAGGTGCCCACTCTTTCATCCTTCCCGACAGTCAACTCCCGGCGGCGGTTCCTGTAGTCCAGGCTGTCGGCGTAGTTGGCCCACGGCTCCATCAGTTTGCGTGTCCTGTAGCGGATAGTG
>JALHUC010000455.1 GCA_022865845.1 bacterium
CATCTGCCGAG
Source organism: bacterium (assembly GCA_022865845.1). Classification (GTDB taxonomy): domain Bacteria; phylum BMS3Abin14; class BMS3Abin14; order BMS3Abin14; family BMS3Abin14; genus JALHUC01. The sequence goes on from JALHUC010000455.1 coordinate 12, forward strand.
CTACAGCCCGATCCCTTGTGTGAAGAGAACCCCTGCGACCGATGTGGTTACTGTACTCTCGTGTGCCCAGTAGAGATGATGGACAGAAAGAAGAGCGACAGGGCCGCTATAGCCGGGATCACCGAAGAGATCGCTGTGAGGAGACCACACACCTGCTGCTGGATCGGGTGTGCCGACTATCACGGTCTCTCCCCTGATGGGAAATGGTCTAATTGGAGCCCCTACCGGGTCGACTACCCCCTGCCGACGGTCAAAACTGAGCTGGATGCCCTTTGCGTCAGACTGCGCAAGGCGGACCCCGAGATCAAACTGGAACCGAACCAGTACACCGATTACAGAGCGGTGACCTTCGATCCCCATTGGCACTTCAGCGCCACCTGCGGCAACTGCGCCAATATCTGCTGGAAGGACCGAGAAGACCGTGAGGAGAACATGCGCCTCATTCTCGATTCCGGGGTTGTGGTGCTCAACTCGGACGGCACGCGGGAGGCTACCCGGGAAGAGATCCTGGAGCTCGAGACCCCCTACGGTGTGAGGGTCGCCGTTACAACATCTGAGTATGAGAAGATCAGAATTATGGCCAGAGCTAGCAAAGAACCGGAGTTTAAGGGGTACCTGCCCAAGGATAGGGAAGTTTTGGAATATATATTTAAAAATGGTCCTGAAAAAGGGTAACGATGACAAATGAACGTGATTAATATTACGGATTGAGGATTGAGGTATCAGGGCAGCGGCTGCGATATAATTCTCAATTTTCAATGCTCAATTATCTATCGGTTTCACGATTCACTCTTCACGGTTCACTAAATAAAACCGGGACATATTTCGGTTTTATTTTTCTCATGGTTCCGGTACCGGGCTCCGTTTTTAGGCAATCCGGTACCGGATGTGGGTCCATCACTTCGTCTTAACCTCGATCTCCCTGATACGCTTCCTGATCTGCCCGAGTATGATCGCGAGCTCCCCGGCCTCCACCCGAAGCAAATCCAACTCCTGCTTCGAGTCGTAGGGCGGCATGAACCCCATCTCGAGCATGTGCAGGCAGGGATAACCGTGCCAGGACCTGGTCCAGCCGGGCATACCGGTCTCGTGGGGCCAGTGTTTTCCCATGCCCCCGCCACTGAAACGATGGACCCTCTGGCGCATCTGCTCACTAAACGCCATGGATCTCACCCCCTTTACATGAAAAGTATAGCTCAGATCATGCTGCTTTGCTCAAGAGCCAGGGGTGTAAAAAAGGATGGATTACGGGGAATTGCTTATACAGATTTCACTCAGATTGATGTCCTTCAGGCTATCTTATCTGCCTTAAATCGGCTTGCCATGAGAAGGGCAAGCAGTTCGATCCTTTCAAACAGGGACGCCTTTAAAATGCATTCCTCCGACGAGTGATCCAGAGCTCCTGCCGGGCCCATGCCATCCAGAGGCAAACCGTAGGGTCAGTTCTCGTTATTCACACTTTTCTCCCACCACTACTCCTATGACGCTGCCTGACCCAGGAAGTTTCCTTTTCAGAAAGGCCCGGTGTCAGAGACCGTGGGGAGAAAATGGTTCGAGAGTCTGGAACTTATCGGGGTCAGGGGGCGAATCATGGTGTGTCTGACCCGTTCAGTTGGTTTTGCTGGTGATCTTGCTGATGGTAGTTTTGTGTAATCCCAGGTGGGCTGGTATTTTTGATTGCGTATGAGCATAAAGCTTGAAAACCTCGAAGATGATTCAGAGATTTAAGCCCTTCTCAGTGTCCTCAATAACTTCCGTCTTCGTTTCATCTATGA
>JALHUC010000456.1 GCA_022865845.1 bacterium
CCCAGCATCTTGAGAAATTTTCCTCTCTTGAACTTGAGGGTCTCGATATCCACCCTGGTCTTGGCCGTGACAGAAACTTTGGTGGCCTCTTCGGCTCCAAGGGCGGCGTACTCGACCACCTTGCCCCATATATCACGGAAAAAATTCTCCACATCTTCGGTAACCATTTTTTTTGCTTTCTCTGCTTTTTTCTTCTCGGTCATGCCTTACCTCCAGTTGGGTGAGTGCGATCTTCATCTGCACATAAAAAGATTAGCAACGGGATGGGTGGGTGTCAATGATAGGGATAATTGAGGATTGAGAATTGAGGATTGAGGATTACACTCTTTCAGACTTGGACCTGGACCTGGTTTAATCCGCTGGACTCTGGACTTTGGCCTCTGGACTTTCCTTTATTTCTTTCCACGGCAGTGTAAAGGTTATGGTCGTTCCTTTTCCTTCCGTACTCACAACATCCACGGTCCCTTTGTGGCTGCGGACGATCCTCTGCACTGAAGCCAGCCCGACCCCGGTACCGGAAATATCTTCCACGCCAGGGACCCGTGTAAAGGGTCTGAATATATTGGCGATATAATCATCCGGAATGCCCATCCCGTTATCTGTGACCAGGAACCGGTGGATTATCTCACCCCCTGCTGCCACTTTTTCATAATCCACTGTGATCCGGGGCTCTTCCTGAGCACCTATGAATTTGAAGGAGTTGGAGAAGATGTTGGTAAACAGGTGCAGGAGATGGGTGTAATACCCCAAAAGCCGTGGAAGATGGTCAGGGATCTTGATAGTGAACCGTTGGGCATTCTGGTCCTGACCGGCCTCCTCAAGCGCCTCTTCGATAGCGACCCTGCTGTCCACTTCCTCAGGGGCCTCATCCTTCTGACTGATAGCAGCTTTAAATACCGCAAGGAGGTCGTCGAACCTCTTGGATGTCTCCTTTGTCTTCCGGAAGATCGTTTCAGCAAACGCAATGCGCTCTTCAGATTTCAGCTCCTCTCCTTTTTTGATCATCAGGGAGGCGTATCCCCCTATGGTGGCCAGAGGGCTGCGAAGGTCGTGGGATATGACTGAAAGAAGCTCTTCGAGATCCTGGTTCTGCAGGAGAAGCTGTTTGTTGCTCTCCTTCAGCTCCTCCAGAAGCCGGGCATTTTCGAGGTATATCCCGAGCTGTGACCCGAGAGTGAGAAGAAACTCCATGTCTGACTGATCCAGCTTGTGGGGTGCCGCAGTGGTTACTGACAGCACTCCGATGGCACGATCCCGGGTCAGAAGCGGGATAAGTCCAAGGGACATGGACCCTTCAGAGTAGTGAACAGCTTGAATATCGGCGGACACATCCTCAAGGAGGACCGGTCCCTTTCCGCGAACCACCTCTCCCTCAATGCACTCGTCCCAGCTGATCAGGCTATGAAGGCGTTCGATCTCCTCCACAGGAAGGTTGTATCCTTCATGAAAAACAAGAGAATTTGTGCTGCTGTCCAGCAGAAGAAGGAGGGCCGTCTTGATGGGCAGAAGGGCTGCAACGGCCTGCATAGCCTCCCGCGCCAGGCGGCGCGTATCCTGGTAAACACCTATACGAGCAGCAATGCTTGCCAGTGCTCCCAGCCGGTCGCTGTGGGACCTGAGGTCAACGGGTCCTCCCTTGAGGTCCGTTTTGCCGTCTGGTTTGTGGTTTGTCACCCGGCAATTCTCCCCTGGATCATAAATGTTGATTATAGATAGGAACGATCCTGCTTATTATCCTTTCAGTCAACAGCCCTGTAAAGGTGCAATTCCAGCTTAACCCGCACTTCTCACCAGGGTTCGTCGCGAGGCGGCGTAGGCGGGCGTGGATATAAGGCGTGCGACCGAGGGCCCCGGAGGCGTAGTTTACACTACGTCGAGGAGCCCGACCGAGCGCAACGCAGTAGACATGTCCATATCCGCCGCCGCAGTAGAAGGCTGGTGAGAAGTGCGGGTTAAGGGGAAAAGCGCGGTAACACTTGCTGGATTTGCTTCATGATAGATGATAACTTTACTTCAGGAATCAGGAATCAACGATCTGTATGTTCACAAGGTGGGATTTGCCACCTTTACCTGGAGATTCCCATGTGGAGATCAGTTTTCAGCTATTCTATAACATTAACATTGTTTCTGGCGTTGCTGGCCGGTTGCGCGACACCCCTGTCCCCCACCTACATGACTTCCAGCAAAGAGCGCGTTCTTGACGGGCCTGTTCTTGCTCTTGCCGGGGAGGGCGATCTGGTTGTTGCGGTGAATCACGACGGCCTGTTTATAAAAAATGGCGATGGCCCATGGGTAAATATGGAAGTGCCGGGAATACGCAAATGGAGTAGCGTTACCTGTCTGGCTGTAGATAAGGGAGTTATCTATCTGGGGTCCGATGGTGAGGGGCTAAATATTTTTTCTGAGGGAACGTGGGAGGTCAAGGTCAGCCGCTATGGAGGACTTCCCGATGATGGAGTGCTGAGCCTCGCCGTTGATGGCAGCGAGGATGGACTCCCCGGTTCGACCCTGTGGGTAGGTACCAGAGAGGGTATCGCGGCCTACAGAGAAGGCAAATGGGTCGTCTACAAACCTGATGGCGACTGGCTGGTTGCCATGACCGGAAAATCAGGATCAGGTGTTGGCAAGGTTTATGTTGGCCCGGGGTTTAAACTCGGGAGAAAAGGTGAAGATTCAGACAGATTTCATCCGCCTGTTTCGGCAATATCCGTAGGTCCAGACCGCGTCGTTTTCGGAAACCGGAATTCCGGCTTGGCTGTTCTGAGCGAGAGCGCCGTAGTAACCTTGAAATTTGGTGAGGAGCAGAAGTTTACACACCTTACAATAGACGCGAATGTTATTTGGGCCGGAACGGATGCAGGGCTCTTGTGGGGCGGCCTCAAGGGCTACGCTGAGGGCAAACCCTGGCCCATCTACTGGCCTTACCTGGGATGGTCAGGCACCCTGTTCGGGTCCAGGGATACGCGTGATTTTGAGTACAGATGGAAATATGTGGGGTATAACACGGCCAGCGTCGTGGGCCTTGAAAAAAGCGGATTTGATCTCTGGGTAGCCCATAGGTCCAAAGGCGGAGTTAAACAGAACTTTAGCCAGTCAAAACACGACATAACAGAAGATTCGTACATTGACCCGATCACCGATATCCGTCGATTTGTGAACATTGATGAATACATAGTTCAGAAGCAGACGGCCCAGTACGAGAGCTACGGTTTGAAAACCGACATCGGAGGAGAGCCCAACGCGCTGTATGTAGCTCCGGACAGCCGTAAGGTTTGGATCGGAACCACCAAGGGGTTGTGGGAGTTGGAGCAGTAAGCAGACTTCAGTAGCCAGTCAATAAACATAATGGAGAACCCAGGGGTTCTCCATTATCATTCTGACCTCTGACTACTTCTTCTGCGTTTTTTGAGTAAATATTGATGAACTTCAGAAGGCCATAAATTAGTCTGTAATAATTGATGGATTTGCAAACAGTCCCGCTACCGGCGGGACTGGGGCGGGGCAGCCATCCCTCGCCTCGTAAGATAACTCGAAGAGGTTTTTTACGAGGTTATCGATAGTAGATGCGGCCCTTGACTAGAAAACGTTCTTGCTGTTCTAATACAAGGTTGAATTTTGATGGACGCGTAAGAAGTTCATTCAGCAGTCAAGGCACCGGTAGGACTGCCCTTCAGAAAGCCCGAAGCGACTTTACGCAGTGTTGTAATAAAGACAAAACTATCTGGCGAGGATGTTTATGAAGGGTTCAGAAGTACTGGAAAAAATCCTGAGAGGAAACAAGCGTTTTGTTCAGGGGGAAAGGACCGGTATCTGCAATCCCGTTGATGTAGACCTGGGGGCCATGGTCCACTTCCAGAGCCCCATCGCGGCTGTTCTAAGCTGTTCGGACTCCCGAGTTCCACCAGAACATGTGCTTGATAAGAAGATAGGTGAGATATTCGTTGTAAGGGTCGCCGGCAAGGTGCCAGGGCCATCGGTAATAGGCAGCCTGGAGTACGCGGTTTTGAACTTAAAGGTTCCTCTTCTCCTTGTTCTGGGCCATGAGAATTGTGGTGCTGTTAAGGCCGCCCTGGAAGGTAAGGGGGATGAAGTGGGGGGAGCGCTGGGTGGAATTATCAGGGAGCTTGAGCCTGTGGTCAAGCCGACCCTTATGAAGGGAGAAGATGTCGCCGAAGTTATGCACAATGCGGTAGATGCCACTGTCCGGTACACGATGGCCAGGATCCAAGAACTTTCTCCTGTTATTGCCGCCGCTGTTCGGAAGGGTGAACTTCTGGTCAAGGGGGCCATATACTCCCTGTCAACAAGTGAGGTAACGGTCCTGGAAGAGGAAGGGTAAAGGTACCGCTAATCATGAAAAGAAGGCTTTTGCAGTTCGTACAGCACCTGGCCGCATCAGTTTTTATCGGTATATCGGTTTATGGTGTTATCATCTACTACGGAGGGGAGATTCAGAAAAGGATCCCCGCGACTGAATCCCTGCTTCTCGGCCTTGCAGCGGTTGTTTGTATTGTTGTTGTCGTCGTTGTGGGGGGGATGGATGATCGTATCGCCGCCATGGACGATATAAACGGCGACACGAATCCCTGAGACAATGGTAAATTTGAAAAAGCTGTTTAAGGGAGAACATCCTTTCCTTACCGAGCCCGGCTTCTGGATCGTAGCGGGACACGGGATGTCAGGAGAGCCTCTTGATCGTGTGCCGATCCAGGGAAGGATCCAGATCAGTCATGAGGTCGGCCAGGATACCCAAAAAATATTGAACATCGGGGAGATGTCGGTAGTATCACGATCAAACCCCTTGACCTTCCAGACCTCCTACGAAATGATACCATCCGAGGATGCGTTGCAGCTGGATTTCTTCCAGGCCAACGAGACGGTGGGCGATCTGAAGGGCAAGGTTGTGTTTTTTGATGACAGGCTTATCAGTACATATACTTCCGGTGATGGCAGCTTGACCGGGTACGAGGTCCTGCACAGGATGGGTGAAAATCGTTACGCGGTCACCGGGACCCTGCTTGGGGCCGGTAAACTGGTCAATCTCTGGAAGCTGGATCTGGTCCGGCCCTCAGAAAACGGGCCACAGGAAATAGACGAGCATTCCAGCGAGGCTTGAGGCTAGAGGGATGTCGACTTGATCCCGCGGGGAGAGAAGGAAGTAGTTGAATCACTTCTGGAGGCCGGTCATGAACCGGCCGTCAGGCGTTTTGACCGAAAGACCGAAACGGCAGAGGACTCAGCAATGATGCTTGGGGTTGAAGTAGCCAGGATCGTCAAATCCATGGTTTTTTCAGCCCAGGATGAACC
>JALHUC010000457.1 GCA_022865845.1 bacterium
GATGCCGCCCAGGATGTCCGCACCGCGTCGGCTGTGTAGATGGATGATATCCGGAGTCTCCTTCCTGATGATGTCCAAAAGCCTGTGGATGAAAAGGAGGTCCAGGTCGCCCCTCATGGGCACTGCGTGAAGCGTCTGAACGTTTTCCCTGGCCGCTTCGGCTATAGCGCTGCCGCTGGGACAGACCAGCACGCTCTCGACACCTTCCCGGTCAGCAAGGCCCCTCAAAAGGTAATGGACCTGAAGAGCGCCCCCGTAGAGGTTCATCCCCGTTTCCACATGAAGGATCTTCATGGCATCCTTCATTTTAACTCCAGTAAGGGTTTGGCAACTGAAAGAACCTCATCGGTAGATATCGCTTTCATGCAGGTGTAATCACCATCACAGGTGGGGCTTCTTCGGCACGGAGAGCATTCCAGGGGGTGGTAGAGGACCGTGCCGGGCATCCCCTCGGTGTTCAGGTAGGGGCGGGTGGCTCCGAACAGGGCCACGGTGGGAACACCCAAAGCAAACCCCATGTGTGTCAGACCGGTGTCCACACCGATGACTATTGCCGCCTGTTTCATGACAGCTGCGGCCTGCGGGAGTGTTGTTTCCCCGGTCAGGTTCATCCGGCGCGGTCCATCCATTGGTAGTATCCGCTCAGATGCCAGTCTGTCCGCCGGCCCTCCCAGCAGGACAACAGCAAGGCCCATCTTGTCTGTAAATACCTCCAGCAACTCTTTCCATCGCACTTCCAGCCAGTGTTTCTGGGGTCTGGTGGTAAAGGGACAGAGCACTGCATAGGGAGTAGTACCCGAGGCAGATGCGAAACGGTGGCCGTATTCCATAACCTCTTCTGAAAGGGGCAAATCCATGCGGAAATCGCCCACTTCCAGGCCCATGGCCTCGGCCAGAAGCAGATACTGGGAGCTGATTCTGTCGGAGGCACCACTCCGGTCGACGATCCGTGTCATGAGATGCTGGCTTCCCTCTTTGGATCCGATGCCAACTCTCTCCGGCGCACCGGTGAGGTAGGCCCACAGGCCGCTTTTGAAAAGGCCCTGGGCGTCCACAACCAGGTCGAAGTTCCTTTTCCTTAGATCTCTGACAAAGCCGAAAACCTCCTTTATGAGAGACCAATAACGCTTTTCACGAATAAATTTCCGCCACTTGTTTCTGGGCCAGACTATAACCTCGTCCAAGTCCGGGTTTGATTCCAGAAGTGACTTTGAGGTCTCCTCCACCAGCCAGGACAACCTGGATCCGGGCATGGATCTCCGAAAAGCCCCTATCAGAGGTGAGGCCATGACGATATCACCGATGGCGCTCAGGCGTATGATCAGGACATTTTTCATTATCGTATTTTTCGTTTCGTAACCCAGGTGTAGTTTAATGGAGCATATTATAAGGCTCACAAAGGCGTCACTAAATTAAAGGCATTGAGATACTTTTTCCAAAATACGGTCCACCTGGGTTTCCCAGCCGAGCTCCTCGATGGCGCGTTATTTTTGCGTATTCCCTCTCATGTTCGAACTTTACCGGGTTAGATAGGATACTGTCCAGCAGGTAGGTGAGGTATTCCACGTCCCAGGGTTTGATGAGGATCCCGGATCGGCCGTCTTTAATAACGTCTGGTATCCTGACGGTATCGGCACCGATAATAATTTTCGCCATGGCGGACGCTTCAATGAGGATGATGACGACCCCCTCCACGTTGGAGTCCATGAAAACGGTGAGGTCCAGCCTGTCGGCAACGACAGCCTTCAGACCGTTCGCACCCATACACCGGGCGGTCCAGTAGGCCATGTTCTGGATGCCCCCGCCGTTGGACGAGGCGTTAGCATGGATAATAAGATGAATTCGGTACATGAATCCTTGGGTTTCGATAGCTTATCCTCCGCTAACTTTTGTTGTCTATTTAAACAGGTAACGGGTTTACTAGTGAACCTGCGGCTGATATTGTCAGGAATCAGAACCGTGCTTTTTTTTGGCACCGGCAGCCAGATTTTCGTCATCTGTGCTTAAGGTTATTTTGTAGTTTACATGACCTTGGCGCGGTTTCAACGAGTTTCATTAAGCATATGTCTCATTATTTTAGTACAGTTTGCTGTCATCGAATAGTGGACTTGTATAGTAGAAAGATCGTCAGTCCGGTTCCGGAAGTACTAATTGAGATGCATCATGCCTTTTTACAACAACGAGTGGCTAAACTATAATTCAAGTATCAGGATTTGTAACCAGGGTGCTAAGATTCGCCATCTTTCGGGAGGCGAAAACAATAAGGCTGGTATCATACTTTGAATAAGCTGCATTATTGGGTGAAACAATACCGCACAAAGCTCTCCGGGCTTCTTGGAATTTTGTTCTTGATCTTTGCGGAACCCACCTTGAGTAGCCTGACAATTAGTCTTGTTCTGATCGTGGCTGGAGAAGCCATACGGATCTGGTCGTCAGGTAACATTCACAAGAATGAGCGCCTCACGACGGACGGCCCTTACAGCCTGACGCGGAACCCACTTTATGTGGGCAGCTTTGTACTGGGCACGGGGTTCGTCGTCGCCATGAACGTCTTTTGGCTGGCAGTGGTGTTCCTGACATTCTTCGTCACGATTTACTGGTTCACCATCAGGTGGGAAGAAAAAAAGCTCAAAGGTGTTTTTCCAATAGAGTGGGAGGAATACAGGAAGGGTGTGCCCCGGTTCCTCCCGTTTCTAAGGATTCCGAGTTACAGGAGGGGAGAGTTCCATTGGTCCCAGGTCTCCAGGAACAAGGAACTTTTGAACGCATCGGTTGTTGTGGTCGTTTATGCAATTTTATGGGGCAAGGCCCTGTTGATGGGGTAACTGTATCCTGGACCGTAGCCGAAAGAGGATGACGATAAATGACAAATATGATTGAAAGAGGCGACGAACTTTTAGCAAAACTGAAAGGCAACAAGGTCCTCGTCATAGGTGACCTGATGATCGACGAATACATCTGGGGTGGAGTGACCAGGGTCTCCCCTGAAGCTCCTGTGCCCATCGTAGGGGTCACCAGCGAAACACTGCGGCTCGGCGGAGCCGCCAACGTGGCTCACAATATCCTCTCCCTGGGAGGTCAGGTTGAAGTGTGCGGTGTGCTGGGTGATGACCAGATGGGGAGATGGATGAGAAGCGATCTGAAGAAAAAGAATATCGGCGTCCGCGGTATCGTCACCAGCACCGGACGACCCACCACAGTGAAGACACGGGTCATCGCCCACGACCAGCAGGTGGTGCGGGTGGATAAGGAGGTTACGACGCCTCTGGACCGCGCCGATGAGGAGGTTATCCTAGGGTCTGCCGAATCGTTCCTGGGTGAATGTGGGTGCGTTGTTGTTAGCGACTACGCCAAGGGCGTGATAACCCCCACGCTCATGCGCGGACTTGTGGATCTGGCCAAAAAATATTCAGTCCCTGTAGCAGTCGACCCCAAGATCAACCAGTTCTCCATCTACAAGGGGGTGACCGTTCTGACACCGAACCTCTTTGAGGCTGCAGCAGGAGCAGGGCTGGTCATTGACAGTATGGAAGCCCTTGTGGAGGCAGGGCACCGCATTATCAGAAAGCTGGGGTGTGCATACCTGATCATAACAAGGGGTGATCAGGGAATGACTCTCTTTTCAGGGAGGAAGGATTATTCACATATCGAGGCCTACAGCAGGCAGGTCTACGACGTTACCGGTGCTGGCGACACTGTTATATCAACCCTCTCACTCGCCCTGGCTTCAGGTCTGTCCATGGAAGAGGGAGCCTATCTCGCCAATGTGGCGGCGGGGGTGGTTGTGGGTGAGGTCGGGACAGTTCCCATATCGACGGAGCAGATGCGCCTTCGATTCAGGGACCTGGCCAGGCTGTCCTCCTGAGTGTCGTTTTGAAAGCAGTTGTCGTCATACCTGCACGGTACGCTTCGACGAGGTTCCCGGGGAAACCTTTGGCCCAGCTGTTGGGGAAACCGCTGATCGAGCATGTTTATTCAAGAGCCTGTGAAGCCAAGACCGTTGACAGGGTGATTGTCGCCACCGACGACAGGCGGATACTTGAGGTTGTCAGGGGGTTCGGAGGTGATTGTGTCATGACCGGGACCGGTCACAGGAGCGGTTCGGACAGACTGGGAGAGGTGGCAGGCAGTCTGGATGCCGATGTTATCGTCAATGTTCAGGGGGATGAACCGCTCATCGATCCGGCAGTGATCGATGGAGTGATCCAGGTCCATGGAAGGGTGCATCCTCCCGATATTGCAACGGTGGCCGTGTCTCTGGACGCGGAATCTGATTATACCGACAGGAATGTCGTCAAAGTTGTGACGGGTAAGGATGGATATGCGCTTTATTTTTCCCGATCGGCTATTCCCTATGGGTGGCAGGCGGGTTCGGATGAAGCCTTGAGACATATAGGTATTTATGCATACAGCAGGGCGGCCCTTCAGGACTTCGTGTCCTTACCAGCGGGGAAACTGGAGCAGATGGAGGACCTGGAACAGTTGAGGGCGCTTGAGAACGGGATGAGCATTCTCGTTGTAAAGGTTGATGAGTTCAACGGGATAGGAGTGGACACGCCGGAGGATCTTTTGAAAGTGGAGGATATGATGAAGAAGATGAAAGCGAAGGCGGAGGATCCCGCTCCCGGTGCAGGGGAGGATGCCCCATGAAGCCCAAATATATCTTCGTGACGGGTGGTGTTGTGTCTTCTCTGGGAAAAGGACTGGCCTCAGCCGCCATTGGCGCTCTCATGGAATCGCGAGGCTTGACAGTTACACTTCAGAAAATGGACCCGTATATTAACGTTGATCCGGGGACCATGAGCCCCTATCAGCACGGTGAGGTCTTCGTCACCGAGGATGGAGCAGAAACCGACCTGGATCTCGGGCACTATGAACGGTTCACCCATGCCCCCATGTCCAGGAGAAGCAACTTTACCACCGGAAGGGTCTACGATTCGGTCATCAACAAGGAGAGACAGGGCGAATACCTCGGGGGGACGGTCCAGGTAATTCCACATATCACGGACGAGATAAAAGCAAGGATATGCCTAGCTGCAGGTGATGTGGACCTCCTCATCTGCGAGGTAGGGGGAACGGTTGGGGACATCGAAAGCCTTCCGTTTTTAGAGGCCATCCGGCAGTTCAAGACCGATGTCGGGAGGGATAACGTGATCTACATCCACCTTACACTGGTTCCTTATATAAAAACGGCGGGAGAGCTCAAGACAAAACCCACCCAGCACTCTGTGCAGAAACTTCGGGAGATCGGTATCCAGCCTGACATACTGTTGTGTCGTACGGACAGGGCACTGGATCAGGATATCAAGAATAAAATATCCCTTTTTTGTAACGTGACGCCCGAGGCGGTGATCACTGCAAGGGATGTGGACAGCATCTACGAGGTCCCTCTTGCATATCACGAGGAAGGGCTGGACCAGCAGATCATAGAGCACCTTCGCATGTGGACGCGCACACCGGACCTGTCTGTCTGGAACAATATCGTCAAGAAGGCGCAAAACCCGAAGGGTGAGGTCGTCATCGCCGTTGTGGGTAAGTACGTGAGTCTGGTCGAATCCTATAAGAGCCTGAACGAAGCCCTGATCCACGGCGGTATGGCCAACAGAGCCAGCGTTGTCCTGAGGTTCGTCGATAGCGAAGAGCTGGAAAAAAGGGAGCCTTCAGAGCTTCTCGGCGATGTGGATGGTATCCTGGTTCCAGGTGGATTCGGTCATCGGGGAACGGAAGGAAAGATCAAGGCCGCCTGCTATGCCCGGGAGAACAAGGTCCCTTTTTTCGGGATCTGTCTGGGGATGCAGCTGGCAGTGGTTGAGTTCGCACGGTCCGTGGCCGGACTGGAAAAGGCCAACAGTTCCGAATTCGACGAAAATACCCCACATCCTGTCATCGACCTTCTTCCGGAGCAGAGAGACATCGTCGACAAGGGTGGAACCATGCGGCTGGGGGCATACCCGTGCAATC
>JALHUC010000458.1 GCA_022865845.1 bacterium
AAGGCTGTAAATTGTCTCCACGTTTAGGCAAAACACCCTCCAAAAACCCCGCAAAGACAGCCCTCACTAAAAAGCTGGCTAAAACACTTTTCCCATAAAAAGTCGCACCACCAATCATCTTCAGGGGCGCAATATTGACCCACAAACAGCCAAACTGGAATGTGAAAAATAACTACAACTCGCTCTTAAAGCGAACAGTAACATACTCATTTCATATATTGCAACTTTTTTCACATATTTTGTCCGCAATTTTGAGTAAAATACAAGCAAAAATGGGGCGGCCTCCCGGCCGCCCCATTTTTGCATCTTTTTTGCTCTTGTAGACCTGTTTAATAACCCTCCAGCACCTGCTCCCCTTCCGCAGCCTTAGCTGGTTTAAGTGTAAACAGATGGGTGACGGTCATCAGCACCCCGGCCAGGAAACACACACCGAAGAAGATGGCCACCTTGAACCAGAACATCATGGTGAAGTGGGCAGTCATGTAGCCGATGTCCAGGAACCGCTCCAGGTAGACCTGGAGGACCCCCGCTATACCGAAGGTAAGGCCCAGGAAGAGCATGGACACGCACATGGTCCAGAATCCCCAGTACCCTAACTTGGCCTCGTATTTACGGACATTCTTGAACTGGGGCATAGCGTAGTAAAATATGATCATGTTAAGGAGCGCGTAAGCGCCGAAGAAGGCCAGGTGTCCATGGGAAACGGTGATCTGGCTTCCATGGGTGTAGTAGTTGATTGGTGGAAGGGTGTGGATGAACCCCCACACGCCGGCTCCCAGGAAGTGATACAGCGCCATGCCCACAATGTAGGTCCACAGCAGCGGATTGACCATCGGTTTGGTGCGCTCTTTAACGTGGAGCCAGGTGTCCACCACCATGAGAAGAACCGGCAGCGGCTCCAGCGCGCTGAAGATCCCGCCCCACCAGAGCCAGTAATCCGGCGCTCCTATCCAGTAGTAGTGGTGCCCTGTCCCAACGATCCCTGTGAACAGAAAGATCCCGGTCTCTACATACAGCCACTTCTCCACCACCTTGCGGTCGACCCCGGTGACCTTTATGAGGATAAACGCCATGATGGCAGCCGTAATGAGCTCCCACGCACCTTCCACCCACAGGTGGATGACCCACCACCAGTAGTAGAAGTCGGTGTTGATGCTCTTGTAGAAAGGGTGCCCAAAGAGGTACATAACGGCCAGGAAAGTCACCCCCCCTAAAAGCATATACTGGACGAGGGTTTTTTCCTTCGCTTTAAAAACCGTCATACCAACGTTGAAGACGAACAGCAACGCGGCCACAACAATGAGCACATCGAGTGCGGGCGGGATCTCCAGAAGGGGCGATCCCTGGGTCCAACCGAAAAGGAACCCGACCACGGCGACCACCGCGGTGCCAGCGAAAACGACGAGCTGCAGATAAGCGATCTTCGTACTGTACAGCTCACCCTTCGTTTCTTCGGGAAGGATGAAATAGGATCCGCCCATGAAGCCCAGCAGCATCCAGGCCACCAGCAGGTTGGTATGGATGGCCCGGGCGGTGGCGAAGGAAAACAGATCAACCAGGGACTGAGGCAGCGCAAAAGCGTAATTTATGGCCAGCCAGATCCCCATGATGACCTGGAGAACGAACAGGCACAGGGAAAGTACCATGTACGGTAATGCGACCTTTTGACTTTCATACTTTATCATGTCGCCACCTCCTTTCTATTTCAGGCTCAGGATGAAATCGGCGATAAGCTCTGCCGTTTCCCTGGAGACGTTCTGGGCCGGCATGCCCAGGTCAGGGTCAACCGAGTCAGGATCCAGCATCAGCTTGACCAGGGTATCCCTGTCGTATGTGGTTTCCTTGGCGATGTCGTTGAAATCGCCAGCCACATCCCGTCCCTGGTTCTCGAAAGCGTGACAACCTCCACATGCACCGAGCACGATATCGGTCTTGGTAAGGACCTGTGCGGCAGATTCTCTCATACGGTAAGCAGCCACATACTTCTCGTCCTGGGGCGGCCACTGACGGTTCTCGATGTTACCTGTCCATTTAAAGAACGCGACCAGGTCCCTGGCCTCTTTCTCGGTGACACCGAGGTTCGGCATCTTCCTGAAGGAGTTCTTGTAAACCTCCTCCGGGTGCATGACGATGGCGATGATGTTGTTTTCACCAAGCCTGAAGAAAGCCTTGGTCATGTCCGGAGCATAATAGCCCCCGAACCCAAGCATCGTGTGACAGTCGTTGCAGTTGTACTTCTTCCACACGTTCTTTCCTGCCACCACCTGCTCTGTGAGCGCGCTGGTGTCGGTGTAGATATCCTTCTTCCGATGAAAATCGATGGTCAGAAGAAGGAAGATCACTGCCGATGACAGGGTGCCGAAGAAGAAGATGAGGAACGCCGTTCTTCTTGTCATTGAACCCTCCTTTTGCGGCCGGAACGGCCATGAAAAAAACTTGTACGCTTAAGGGAACTTAAGATGATGTGGAAAGAGAGTAATTGATGTGGGTCAAGAAAGGAGGGAAAGGCGGTAATCGGTGATCAGTGATCGGTAATCGGAGTAAACCAAATCATATGGATCGTATGGCACTGTAATTGCTTAACTTAACGGACAATTAAGATAAGAACGATTACCAGGGGAACCCCAACTCGCGAAAGGAATCTGCTTTGAACCGTCCGCAGCATATTAAAAGTTTCAAGGAGTTAAATGTTTATCAGAAAGCTTTCGAACTTTCGAAAGTAATATTCGAAATCACCAAAACCTTCCCAAAGGAAGAGTCATATTCCCTGACAGACCAAATCAGACGGTCATCGCGATCTATCGGTGCACAGATCGCCGAAGCCTGGGCAAAAAGGCGATACGAGAGACACTTCATCAGCAAACTGACAGATGCCGATGCTGAACAGATGGAAACCCGGCATTGGATGCACATTGCTTGTTCTTGTGGATACATCAGGGAAGAGGTTTTTCAATCTTTGGTGACTGAACTCGACTCCATTGGACGCATGTTGCACACCATGATCAAAAAATCCGGAACGTTCTGTGGTGTGAGCGCTCCGGATGATTGAAATCCGATCACTGATGACCTGATTTTACCGATCACCGATTACTGATTACCGATCACCTGGCCCTACCGATCACCGATCACCGATTACCGATTACCAATCATTTACCTGCCGTAAACGTACTTCCCGATCCTCCGGACCCTCTCCATCTCCACTTCAGACAGCGGTCCCAGGTCCATGGCTTTCATCCCGCCTTCCAGTTCTTCAGTTGTCTTCGGACCCGTTAGGCACACGTCCACTTTACCGCTGGAAAGGGCGAACCGGTAGCAGTCGGCAGCGGTGAGGGGTTCCTCTCCAGGGGGCATTTTCTTTGGGCTGACCAGCTGACCCCACCGCGTGGCAGTGAAAGCGATGACGCCAGGGGCATTGTTTTCCGGAATATGGGGGAAAAGGTCCCGCTCGGCGCCGACGTGGGCGGCGTTGTAACGGATCATCAGGGCATCTATGGGACTGTCTGGATCAGCGGCGATGCGGCCCGCAAGGGGGCGGTCGTGGGTGGATATGCCCAGATACCTGACCTTCCCCTCCTCCTTGAGCTTCAATGCAGTTTCCAGCATACGACCTCTTGGCACACCCCTCATCCAGCTCATAAGAAGGAGGTCCACGTGATCGACACCCAGCCTGCGCAACCCCTTTTCGTGAAAGTGGCGCATGAGCATTCCGCCCTTGTCGTAGGTCTGGAAGGCGATCACGACCTGATCCCTGTGAGATTGGACGAGGTTCCTCAAGGCATCACGCATGGGAGCGCGCCGTCCCGTCCCCCACAGGAAGAAGTTGACGCCCCGCTCGTGGAAAGCTTTTTCCAGGGATTCAGCCGGAGCCGGGTAGGAGGCCCCGAACCCGAGACGGCTGACGGAAAGGCCGGTGCGGCCGAGAGTGGTGTGCTGAGTGTAGTCCATATTATCCCCCCGTAATCGGTAATCGGTAATCGGTAATCGGTAATCGGTAATCGGTAATCGGTAATCGGTAATCGGTAAAAGCTTTGAATACAACTGTCCATTGTCAAGCATCTTAAATATATTTCACTCCACCATTTACATTTCAAATTCAAGTAATCACATATGATTCATCACTGATGACCGATCACCCGGTCCTACCGATCACCGATCACCGATCACTGCTTTTCACACTTCAGGGGGGTTAAATGGTCATGGGTATTCTATTTGCCAGGAAATTCTCCATATAGATACCAAGTACCGCGTCGATGGCAGGGCTGATGTCAAGGAACTGGAGCCCCATTCCGGCCGGTACCTCATCGGTATCGCGGTCCTGGGTGTGAACGATCTGCCCTTTGAAATTAAACAGTGTCCGCAGACCAGGCAGATTGAACTGCAGCCCGACTCCGGTTTCCCTGGGTATGGGGTTGGTGGTGGGGATATACAAACCCCGCTCACCAAAGTTGTGGGTGGTCACGGAATGCTCCTTCATCCCATGGGTGAGTCGGACGGGAACTTCCATGGGGGCCCGAATACAAATTCTGCGGTTATTGGACAGACACCTCTCCAGCTTGGTAAAAAAATTCCTGATAGACATGGGTCGCTGTACGACCTCGGTGAATCCAGCCTGCAAGGCCGCGTTCGTGTACAGTTCGTCAGTGGTAGAACTCATGAGCAGCATGGGTGGGCTGGACAAAATACGGTCTTCCTTGATGTGTCTGCACAATTCAAGAGGATCGTAATCCGGTATCCTCTCTCCGACAATGATCGTGTTGGGAAGGCTCTGGCTCATGAAGTGGAGAGCTTCCTCGCCGCTCTTGGCGGCGTACAGTTGATATCCCAACCTGGTGATGATCCTCTCCAGGTATGATCTGTCCACCTCAGAAGGTTCGATAACCAGAACCCATTTCATCGCGGGTCTCCTTTCCCATCTTCTCCTGGATCATTTACACATGTGTCACAACTTGAAATGTCGCTAGTTTCATGCAAGCGGCAAGGTTCCAGACCAATACAGTTAGCAAAGGGTGTGCCAAAATTACAATATCGTAACCATCATCTTTTGTTAAGGTTTTTGTTAGCAGTTATTGTTTTGAAATGGGGCGTTGAAATAATTTCACTAAATAGGAGCCTAATTTTGTCCATATAATGAAAATCTACCCATAACCAGAAAGCTCATCGGTTGAAAGGTGTGTGTTGCAACGGTTTGAAAACAATAAACAATATGAGTGCATCCAGATAACGGTTAAAAATGCTAAATATGTAAAATTTAATAATATTGATAATTAATCGCGTGTTAATATAATTAATATTAATAACAAATATAATATTTAATATGGAAAATTTA
>JALHUC010000459.1 GCA_022865845.1 bacterium
TGCTGACCGAGTGCGGGTTGCTGGTGGGCGGCGTGCTTCTCATCCTGGGCGTTGCCCTCGGTTTCACCAACTACCTGGTGGATGCCCAGGTCCCTTCACGCATGGTAGACTTGGTCACCGGCACCATCGAGTCTCCCCTGGTGTTCCTTCTCCTCCTGAACGTTTTTCTGATCATCGTCGGCTGCCTGATGGACATCTACTCGGCCATTGTGGTGGTGGTGCCTCTCATCGTCCCACTGGGTGCGGCTTTCGGGATCGATCCGGTTCATCTGGGGATAATTTTCCTGGCTAACCTCGAACTGGGCTACCTCACCCCCCCGGTCGGGATGAACCTTTTTCTATCCTCCTATCGGTTCGACAAGCCGCTGCCGGAGGTCTACCGGTCGATCCTGCCCATCCTATTCGTCCTTCTGGTCGGGGTGCTCCTGATAACCTACATCCCGTCCCTGACGACCTTTCTCCCCAAACTCCTCTACCGCTGACCCCACGGTTTACTCCCTGGGGATAAACGACGAACCGATGCACCTGCGCGCCTACCAAGGGCTGCTCTATTTTAACGGTTCTGGCACCGAAAGCAGGGAACTATGGTACACAGATGGGACCTTGCCGGGTACGGATATCGCCTTTGACCTGCGTGCCACGGGCGGCTCTAATCCGGAATGGATGACTGTCTATAAGGGGCTATTGTACTTCGCTGCGGATGACGGCAACGGCAGTGAAACGGAGCTCTGGGCGACCGACGGCAGCGCTTCAGGTATGACAATGGCCGTTGACCTGGCCACGGGCGCGGGCTCCTATCCATACCATTTCATGGTCTATTAAATCAGGTAAATCGTGTCGTATGGGGGTAAGGCCGGGAATTGCATTATTTCTGATAAATCATCTCGGATACACCACAATTCACCCCCTGACCCCATTCACCCCCCGAGAATTGTGAGGAAGTAAATCGGATGTTAATAGGACTTAAAAGGAAAATAAAACTGTCTTGAGTGCAGAAGTGCAGAAGTGCTGAGGTGCAGAAGTGGCGTAGCCCGCATCTCCTTCAGCTTCAGCACTTAAGCACTTTTCGCTTTGAACTGTTTAAACCTTCCGCACTTCAGCACCTATCTCTTCAGCATTTATTGCCACATCCCCCTATTTACATATGCTAAAATTAATACTCTGATACCGTTAATCCCTTTTTACAGGAGGTTGCCATGAGACGCGCATGGATCCCGTTGATCCTCATAGTCGTTATATTTCTTTTCGGATGCCGACTGTTTTTCGTGACGATGCCTGAATCGGCCGATCCGTCTGAAATCATAGAAATTGTCGTCGATCTCATGGGGGAGCCCAACCTCCCTTCCAATGGTGACACCTATACACCGGTGGTCTGCCTGGGAAGGCCCGCATCCTGGTCCATTGTGGCGGTAAATTACGCGGGGATGACCAACTCCACCGTTCAGGCATTCGGCACACCGTCCTACAGCCTGTCCAATTCCACCTGGATGGACAGCAACTACCCCCTCTCGTTCCCTTCAGAACTCGGGGACTGGAACTGTTACCTTGGGCCCGAAACATCCTATACACCCGATGCCAACGGCAGCGTGACCATCGAGGCACAGACGGGCCTGGCCGGAGCCGTTACTATCTACGTATCAGCAGGTGATGAGGAGGTAAATGGTCCGGATTACGCGATCATCGAAAAACGGATCTCGGTTGGAGGAGCCCTCCAGGATCTGGAGCACTGGGTCAAGGCGGACGTCTCCATTCAAACGAATGTTAACCTCACCGGAATTGCGCATGGTGGAGGCAACTACGTTGCAGTGGGCAGTGAACTCTGGCTGCCGCCTTTTTTTGGTTTTGGCAGCTACATCCTGAACTCCACAAACGGGAGAACCTGGTCCGAGGTCTCGGGCCTGGGATCATCACAGCTGCAGGCTGTTCACTTTGCTGACGGCAGGTTCGTGGCAGTGGGCCAGAACGGGCAGGTCCTCACGTCGGCAACTGGTGAGTCCTGGCAGGGGATAAGTACTCCCGCTTCGAACACTCTTTTTGACGTGACCTACGGCAACGGGACCTGGGTGGCGGTGGGGAATAATTCGGCTTTCTGGGCGACCGATATCAATTCCTGGTCGGCAACGGACCTTCTCGATATCAGCCGGCTCCAGGGTGTCGAATACATTGAAAACCTTTTTGTAGCTGTCGGGTATTCAAATGCAAATACGGCCGTGATCTACACATCTCCCAACGGATCTAATTGGACGAAGGTGGAAGATACCATCTTCGGGGTATTGTATGACGTTGCCTTCGGCAACGGCCGCTACGTGGCTACAGGTAATACCAATATCTATTATTCCGACAACGGATCTACCTGGAACACCACGACAAACCCCATTCCAGGTGCATTTCTGGACCTCGTCTGGCATGACGGCAGCTTTGTGGCGGTGGGTTCGGAGGGGGCACTGTTCACTTCCCCTGACGGGATGACCTGGACCGGGTTCGCTTCGGGCACAGGCGTTTTTCTTCAGGATGTGATCCACGATGGCAATAGGTTTATCGCCGTGGGCGATGATGGGCTCATCATCCTCTCTAACAGCCCTTCAGGCGGCGGAGGCGGGGGCGGAGGCGGCTGCAACACGGCCGGGCCGGGACCGGGGGAGCCTCTCTGGCCGGAAGCTCTCTGGTTGGTCCTCCTGGGCGGGATCTTGATCGTGATGCGGAGACGGAGCCTGAGAAATTAAGGGATAGAATAAGCAATGGTAATAGTAACAGGGCGGCTCGCGAGGGCCGCCTTTGTTTTTACTATTCTCCGCTGTCATTCCGGCATCATATAAGTTCAGTTCCATACTCTTCCTCCCCCTATTGAGGGGGGAGGATTGAGGTGGGGGTGAAAGAGAAGAATCCGAA
>JALHUC010000046.1 GCA_022865845.1 bacterium
AACCCTGGTTCGCCTCATCTGATTGATGAGCTGTTTTTTGGCGTTCTGTCGATTTCTTTTTATGGCGGATTTGTGTGTTGCCAATTATAACCTCCTGGTTCAATATCATGCTGGATACCACAGAACCCTGCTATTACCCAGAAAAGGGTGTTTTTGTCAAATAAATATATTCAGAATTGAGGATTCCTGATTCAGAATTGAGATTTAAAGACTGTGTGTTGTGTTTTTAATCCTCAATCCTCAATCCGCAATGCGCAATTCTCAATTTAATTCCTCGAAAGGTACGAATGACTGCGGACAAAGCGGGCTCTGACAGAGGGAAAATGGTTAAGGCCGCGGGAGTTGTTGGCGGGGCCACTGTTGTGAGCAGGGTTCTTGGCCTGGTTCGGGATGCTGTCATGGCCGCCATTTTCGGGGCTACCCCCGCTGCTGATGCCTTTTTTGTAGCTTTCAGGATCCCCAATCTAATGAGGCAGCTGTTTGGCGAAGGTGCGCTCGCTTCTTCTTTCGTTCCTGTTTACACGGATATCCTGGGAAAGGAAGGAAAAACAAGAGCCGGGGAGTTTGCCACCAACCTTTTTTCCCTGCTTATTATTGTTCTGACGATCATTACCGGCCTGGGTGTTGTGTTTGCCCCCTATCTGGTGAGGGTTGTTGCTCTTGGTTTTACTCCGGGTTCGGAGGTTTTCAACCTGACAGTCCTTCTGACCCGATGGATGCTGCCGTACATGGTGTTTATCTGCGCGGCGGCTATGGGGATGGGGATACTCAACAGTCACCGGCATTTCCTTGTTCCAGCAGCCGCTCCCGCGCTTCTGACCGTGGCGATCATTTCAGCGGCCCTTTTAGTCGCCCCGAATCTGGCTGTACCGATTACCGCTCTTGCCTGGGGGGTTCTTGCCGGCGGTGTGCTGCAGTTTCTGATAATGCTGCCCCCCCTGAAAAGCAGGGGAGTGATGCCGGTGCTGAGGATCCCCGAGCTGTCTCCAGAAGTGAGGAGAATGGCCCTCATCATGGGCCCCGCCGTTCTGGGTGTAGCCGTTTACCAGGTTAACGTACTCGTGGATACTCTGCTTGCCTCTTTTCTTGCTACCGGAAGTATCACCTACCTCTGGTACGGGAACCGCATGATGCAGTTCCCTCTGGGGGTTTTCGGTATAGCCCTGGCTACTGCCGCACTGCCTACCCTGTCTTCACAGGTGGCCGAAGGCCGTATGGAAGACTTTAGAGGGACCGTATCCTTCTCACTGGGATTGACGGCCTTTATTGGTATCCCGGCAGCCTTTGGACTCATTGCCCTGAGAGAACCGATCATTGCGACTCTGTTCGGCCGGGGTGCATTTAGTGCCGGTGATGTGGCAGGAGCCGCACAGGCCCTTTTGTATTATTCTATTGGTCTTCCGCTATTCATTGGCATCAAGATCCTCGGGCGGGGTTTTTTCGCTCTTGAAAACACCCGAATTCCATTTTTTGCGGCAGGTGTCGCCCTTGTAGTCAATATCGTTTTAAACCTCCTGCTCATGGGTCCCATGGGGTTTGCCGGACTTGCCTTGGCCACCTCCCTCGCATCAGGGGTGAACCTTATCATCCTCGCCAGATATTTTACGCGGGATACGGGGCCAGGTTGGTTTAACCAGGAACTGAGAAAGGAGATCCTGTATTCCTTTGCCGCGGCCACACTCATGCTCCTTGTAACCGGTGTCCTTGCCGGAACAATCCACTGGATGGAGCTGACGACCCTGAACAGGGTTTTGTACCTGGTTGGTTGTATGGGTTTGGGGATTGGTGTATACTCGGTCACGGCTTGGATTCTAGGCTGTAAAGGCATGAAAACGTTGATAAACAAGGTGTTTGGGAAGGCGTAAATAGGTGTCTAGGTATCCAGGTATCCAGGTAACTACGTACTTAGACACTTAGACACTTAGACACATAGACACATAGGTACAAAGACAATGAAACCCGAAACCTATTTTACCGTACCGTTCAAGATGGGCCAGGTTGTCGTGAATCTCAGGGCGGATGGAAGCGTGACATCCATCGATTTTGATCTTGAGGGTATCTATAATGAGAAAAAAACAGCTTCCAAACTTGGCACCGAGATGGGCCTATATTTTGATGGCCGTGAAGTCAGGTGGGAGATTGAACTGGATCTTGCGGGGGTAACGGACTTTAATCGCAGGGTGTATGACAGGGTCGCCAGGATCCCCTATGGACAAATATCAACCTACGGAGAGATCGCCAGGGATGTGGGATGCAGTGGTGGTGGGAGAGCCGTTGGGCAGGCTATGGCTGGCAACAGGTTTCCCCTGGTTGTGCCGTGCCACAGGGTAATATCAAGGGGTAGGGCCATTGGCGGTTTTTCTTCCGGAATCGACCTGAAACGATATCTTTTAAGGTTGGAAGGTATTGATATTTGAGAGCTCTTATCCAGAGGGTTAGTTGGTCAAGGGTTGAGGTCGATGGTCGTGAAATAAACTCCATCGGACCGGGCTTGCTGGTACTGCTGGGTGTGGCTGACCTGGATGAGGAGAATGACGCTGAATATTTAGCCGCAAAAACTGCCTCTCTCAGGATCTTCAAGGATTCAGAGGGAAAGATGAACCTCTCCATCGGAGAGACAGGCGGTGAGGTTCTGGTTATATCCCAGTTTACCCTTGTAGCTGATACGAAGAAAGGGAACAGGCCTGGTTTTGGCAGCGGGGCTCCTCCAGACCGTGCAGAGCGCCTCTACGAGCGTTTTGTCAAGGAGTTGGGAGACCTCGGAGTAATAGTCAAGAAAGGAATTTTTGGGGCTGATATGGCTGTGTCGCTTTGTAATGATGGGCCCGTCACCATCCTTTTGGAGTCGAAATGATAATAAGCGTTTGTGAGTTGAGCGTACGTGAGTATGTGCATTAGATTTTACGCAAGAACGCTCTACGCAAACACGCACACACGGATTTACACAGGAGCACTACAACATGGCGAAACTTGTTATTGAACACATGATGGTCGGTCCACTTCAGTCCAACTGCTTTATCGTCGGAGACGAAATATCCGGCGAGGCGGTCATTATTGATCCAGGCGGTGATGGGGATATGATCCTCAACGCCGTCGGCCGAAAACCGTGGAAAGTGACAGCTATACTAAACACACATGCCCATTTTGATCACATTGCCGCCAACGCGGCTGTAATAAAAGGTACCGGTGCACCTCTTATGGCTCCAAAGGGTGACTCTCCCTATATGGCGCAGGCGCATATCGCTGCCCGAATGTACGGTATGGAAGTGGAAGCTTCACCGGAACCTGACAGGCTCCTGGATGACGGGGATACCGTTGACCTGGGTGATGAGAAAATAAGAATGATCTCGACTCCCGGTCACACACCCGGGGGGGCGACCTTTGTGACATCTATAGGTATTTTCCCAGGTGATTCCCTTTTTGCCGGTTCTATTGGCCGTACCGATCTGCCTGGCGGTGATTATGAAACCCTCATCAATTCCATCAAGACCCGAATTCTGATACTGGACGATGACACTCCTGTTTATCCTGGACATGGTCCTGCTACCACCGTCGGACGGGAACGGACCCATAACCAATTCCTGGTGGGGTAATACAGGCGTCCCTTCCGTACGGATGGGGCAGAAACGAGGAGGCA
>JALHUC010000460.1 GCA_022865845.1 bacterium
ATTCGGTGGGTAGGTTGTCCGTTTGTTGGTCGTGGTCAGTCACTAGTTATTTTTCCTTTATTTTTATTTGTTTTGGTGTTTTCAGAGTTTAGGTTAAGGCCAGCCTCCTGTCAATGATAGGCAGGAGGCTGGAGTCCAAAGGGAAAAGCGGGTTTGAAGTTTGGAGTTTGAGGTTTGAAGGTAAACCCCAAAACTCTAAACTCTAAACTCTAAACCCGTATATTGGTGCCAGCGCAAAACAGAATTGAAGTTAAGAGTTGAAGATTTAAACCTCAAGCGTCAAACCTCAAACTTCAAACTAGCCACCAAAATAAAAGGTCCCGGTTTCCCGGGACCCTTTTATTTTGGTGGTGACCCCACCGGGATTCGAACCCGGACTACCAACGTGAGAGGCTAGCGTCCTAACCGTTAGACGATGGGGCCGATGGTACTGGCTGGGGAGGAAGGAGTTGAACCCTCACATACGGAACCAGAATCCGCTGTCCTACCATTAGACGACTCCCCAAGCAGGACAAGAGAAATTAGACCATTCAGGCGGACTTGTCAACGGCCACAGGTTCTCTTCCTGATCGCACTGAGGCAGCCTCTCCGATGAGTCTTTCCTCCTCGGTGAGCAGTCCGTCCTCGATCTTCAGTATCCGGCGGGCACTCCTGGCCGATTCTTCGCTGTGGGTCACCATGATGATGGTCATCCCTTCTGCGTTGAGCTGTTTAAGAATTCCCATGATGTCACCGCTGGTTTTCGAATCCAGGTTACCCGTGGGCTCATCAGCCAGAAGGATTGGCGGATTGTTCACAATAGCCCTTGCAACCGCCACTCTCTCCTGCTCACCTCCCGAGATCTGGCTGGGAAGTCGGCCCACCTTGTCCCCGAGACCGACCCTGTCGAGGGCTTCTTCGGCCATGGCTCTTTTGGTGCTGCTCTTCGCCTTGATCGTGACGAGGGGGAGCATGACGTTCTCGGCCAGTGTGAGGTAAGGGATCAGGTTGAAGCTCTGGAAAACAAAACCCAAAAACTCCCTTCTGAAGTCAGCTCTCTGGTCCCGACTCAGGCTGTAGATGTCGATGTCATCGACGAGGAAGTTGCCTTCTGTGGGTGTGTTGAGGGCTCCCATCATAGCAAGAAGCGTAGATTTACCAGAACCCGATTCACCCATCACGGCCACGAACTCGCCCTCTTCGATCTCGAAGCTGATGCCGCGTACGGCCTGTACGAGACCATCTCCTGTACCGTAGTGTTTTACAAGGTTTTCTGCTTTTATGTAGCTCATGATGGCCTCCTTAAAGCGCTCTCAATGCTTCGTTGGGGTCGAGCTTCGCTGCCAGCAGGGCCGGATATGTGCTGGCTATAAGGCCGAGCAGGATCGACATGATGATGGCTCCTCCGGCGAGGATGGGGTCAAAATGCACGGCAATGTCCGCGCTTTCTGTAAAGAAAGGCAGGGCGGCGATGGTGGTGCCTATACCCCCGAAATAGCCCAGCAAGCCCGCAAGAGCTGATACGATAGCCGCCTCGAGCAGGACGATGCGGATGATGTGGCTGCGGCGAAAACCGATGGCCCTGAATATGCCGATCTCGCGGGTCCTTTCACGGACGCTGCCCATCATGGTGACCAGGACCACAAGGCTGCCCACCAGGACGACAACTGCTGAGACGCCGACTGTGAGTCTCTGGAAATGGGCCAGGGTTTCCATTCGGCCCTTGACCACCGACTGGATGCCCATGACCTTCCCGCCCGGCACCACCTCGGAGATCTGGCGGACCATTTCTTCAATGGGACAGTCCTTGCACAGCGCGGCGACTTCCGCCATGGATACGCGTCCTTCCATGCCGAGCATACCCTGGGCTGTGGCAAGAGGTGTGAAAATGATCTGATCATCCTGAGAGCCGGTTGCCGCGATGATGCCAGTGACGGTGAGGTCCCGTCCCGAGGCAGTGAAGCTGTCTCCCACTTCAAGCCCGAGGTTTATTGCCGCTTCAGCACCGAGGATCACCTGGTTTCCCGCGGGTTCACTGCCCTGGATCTTCCACCATGGTTTAAGTATCTTGGTGGCCTCGAAATCAACACCGGACAAGAGGACCTTCTTATCGCCTATCTGAACTACTCCAAGGGCGACCGGCCCCACAGCGGCAACGTTGGCAGAGTTCCGGATGGTGCTGATCTTCTCGAGCTGGGACTCGTGGATCTCTTCCATCTCAAAAGACACGCCCCCCAAAGAGAGGCCGCCGTAGGTAAGGGAGAGATTCTCTGTCTTGGGCACGATGAGGATGTTGGCGCCGAACTTGTCGAGTTTGTCGGTGATGTCCTCTTTCATCGTTTCGACGAGGGTCATGAGGGCCACTACGGTGGTAACACCGATGAGGAGCCCGGCCAGGAGAAAGGCCGCCTTGGCCTTTCTCCTTCTCAGGTTAAGAAGAGCGATATCTTTAAGTGTCATGGATTAGCTCCTGTTGAAGTCGAAGTAGAA
>JALHUC010000461.1 GCA_022865845.1 bacterium
ACTTGGTCTCGTAATCGTAGAACCCCGATTCGGTAACGATCTGAACGATAGCCATCGGACGATCGTTGAGCACTCCCACCGTAAGGTCCTCACCTTCCACGAACTCCTCCACCAGGACATCCGGATCGTGGGATGCGGCGATCTTTATCGCCTTTTCAAGTTCACCTTCCTCCCTCACAACCGATATACCGATGGTTGAACCTTCCCGGTTGGGCTTGACTACAACAGGCAACCCCATGGCAAGAGGCGCGTCATAATTTCCAGGCCCCAGTTCGGTGCATTCGGGGGTGGGAATTCCCATGGCACGCAACACCCTTTTGGTCATGATCTTGTCCATGGCCAGGGCCGACGCCATGACACCGGGTCCTGTATAGGGGATGCCCATAAGCTCCAGAGCACCCTGGATCGTTCCATCTTCCCCGCCTCTTCCGTGAAGAGCGATAAAGGCGGTGGCAACCTTTTCCCGGGCCATCTCCTCCCTCCAGGCTCCCTGTGTGTCGATACCCACGGCATCCACACCTTCCTCGAGAAGAGCTCCAAGGATCGCCTTGCCTGTGGTGAGGGAAACCTCCCGTTCGGCCGAGGTTCCGCCCATGAGCACGCCCACCCTGCCCGCCGATCTGTTTCCTGACTTTCCCTCACGTGAGCTATTCATGGATGACCCTGACCTCCTCCTGAAGCATGACACCAAATCTTTTATGAACCGTTCCCCTCACCTTTTCGGCAAGTGTAAGAAAATCAGCGGTGGTAGCCCCTCCCAGGTTCACGAGAAAGTTCGCGTGCACCTCCGATACCTGGGCATTTCCGACCCTTACACCCTTCATCCCTGCCTCATCGATGAGCCTTCCTGCGCTGTCACCCTCGGGGTTACGAAACCAGCAGCCTGCGCTGGGCAGGCCTGAGGGTTGTGTTTCCTTCCTCTTCTCTTTCAAAACCTGGATCCTGGACCGCACTTCCTCCTCGGTGGACAGCGCCAGACCGAGCCTTGCCTCGAGGATGATATGGGTCTCAGGGAGGTTTGATGAGCGGTAGGAAAAGCCCAGCTTTTCCGCCGGCAGCCAATGGATATCCTCTCCGTCAAAAACCCGCACCTCGCGGATCACGTCCGATATCTCCCCCTCCCTGGTTCCGGCGTTCATGAACACCGCTCCCCCGACAGTCCCGGGAATACCCGCGAGGCACTCCATGCCGGCCAGGCCATAGGCGGCCGAAGCTTCGATGGCCCCGGTCAGGGTGGCCGCGGCTCCTGTGAGAAGCACGGAGCCGTCCTCCACCTTCATGCGCGCGAACCGTCTGCCCAGGCGCACAACACATCCCGGGTAGCCGCCGTTGGCAAAAACAACGTTGGTGCCTCCCCCAAGAAGAACCCAGGGAACGCCTTCCAGTTTGAGAAACTCCAGAAGCTCAATGATGTCTTCCGTGCTCTCCGGGATGGCGAACAGGGCCGCCAGACCGCCCGTTTTCAGATATAGGTGGCGGCTTAACGGCTCAGACTCCCTCAGATCACCAAGAAAGCCCCGCTTCCTGATCTTTCGAACGAGAGGTGCCGTGATCATTTTCCCAGCCTCTCGAGAATCTGCTCACCTGCCTTCCAGATATCACCAGCACCTAAAGTGAGCAGAAGGTCACCCTCCTGCAGTTCATCCACGGCCATTTTCACCGCCTCGTCCCATGGGCCAACGTACTCGGCGTTCTTGTGGCCATGATTGGTGATGGAACCGGCCACATCCTCACCGGTGAGGTTGTCCAGCTGTTTCTCGCCGGCAGCGTAGATATCACACACAAGAACCCTGTCGGCGTTGTGAAAAGCCATGCCGAAATCCTGGAGGAGATCTCTGGTGCGGCTGAACCTGTGGGGCTGGAAAAGCGCTACAACCCGCCCCTTCCAACCGATCCGCGCGGCGCTAAGAGTCGCGCTGATCTCGGCCGGGTGGTGGGCATAGTCGTCATAGATTGAGATTCCTTTGGCTTCCCCTTTTTTCTGAAACCGCCTCTGTGTCCCTGAATAGGAGCCAAGAGCCCTTACGATCACCGCGAAAGGAACTTCCATCTCCAGTCCCACCGCGATGGCAGCCAGGGAGTTATAAACGTTATGAACGCCAGGTACCGGCAGCCGCACTTCACCCAGAGCCTCATCGCCCAGGCAGGCAGTGTATGTGGAGGTAAACCCTTCATGGATGATATCGGTTGCCCTTACGTCGGCCTGAGCGGTCAAACCGTAGGTGATGACAGGCCGTTCCAGATCAGCCAGCATCCCCGCGACATCCGTGTCATCCACACACAAAATAGCGCGCCCGTAAAAAGGCACCTTTTCTAAAAAACGGCGAAAGGCCGATCTCAGTTCGTCGATGGTACCGTAGTAGTCCATGTGCTCGTTATCTATGTTTGTCACCACTGCAATAGTTGGAGTGAGCTGAAGGAATGAGCCATCGCTCTCATCAGCTTCGGCCAGGAGAAAATCCCCTTCACCCAGGCGCGCGTTGGTTCCCAGGCTGCCCAACTTCCCGCCGATGACCACAGTGGGATCCAGGCCGGCTTCGGCCATGATGGTCGCCACCATGGAGGTAGTTGTGGTTTTACCGTGAGAACCGGCTATGGCGATCCCATACTTCATCCGCATGAGTTCATTGAGCATAGCGGCACGAGGCACCACCGGTATTCCCTCCTGCCTGGCAGCTATGACCTCCGGGTTGTCATCCTTGACAGCCGAAGAGATAACCACCACATCGGCTTCCCCCAAATTTTCACCGGCATGGCCCGCCGTCACCTTGCAGCCCACCTGCACCAGATGCCTTGTGGTTTCACTCAGGACCAGATCGGACCCGGTGACCTCATAACCCAGGTTCGCCAGCACCTCTGCGATACCGGACATGCCGATGCCGCCGATGCCGACGAAGTGGATGTGCCTTGTTTTTCTTAACTTCACCATGCTCTTATTCTCCGTACCTATGTGTCCAAGTATCTAAGTGCCTAAGTAATTACCTGGATACCTGGTTACTTCGTTACAGCCTTCCCCCCAGCCTGAGCCTTACCCTGTGAACCCTGTGGTGAAAAACATCGCCTATATATAAACTGTGCTTTACCCCAAATTAAGCTTTCCTCTGCGTCCCTCCGCGTACTCTGCGGTAAAAAGCTTTGATCGTTTTAATAAAAACTGTTCCTTCGCTCAGTCGCTAAGTCGGATTTCCGCATATCCGATCCTCTGAAGTTCTTCAGTCACTATTCTCTCCGCCGCATTTCGAATACCGGCCTTCGCGCTTGCCTGGGCCATATCAGCCAGAAGGCCGGGAGTATCCAACAGCTTTCTTAACTGCTCATAGAGCTGGTCAGGTGTCGCTTCATCGGGGTCGATGACAACTGCCGCACCCCTTTCCTCCATCCACCTTGCGTTGAGTTCCTGGTGTCCTCCCGCCGCATGGGGAAAAGGGATGAGCACGGCAGGGAGGCCTGATGCGGTAAGCTCTGAAACAGCCATAGCGCCTGCTCTCGAAAGACAAAGATCAGCCCTCCCGTAGGCATCGGCCATTCCGATGATGAACGGTACCACCTCGACATCCACGCCGGCCTTCAGGTAGCCTTCCCGGATCGTTTCCTCGTGGGCATGACCTGTCTGATGGATCACCTCAAAACCCGGAAACTCATTTTTCAACCGCCCGACGACCTCCATGGCCAGCTCATTTATCTGCATCGCTCCCTGACTTCCTCCCAGTATAAGGAGCGTCCTTCGCCCCGATGGTCGTATCAGCCCCTCGGCAGGGAGAACTTCAGGCCTTATGGGGTTGCCGGTTACCCTGGTCTTTTCCACCGGGAACACCTCACTGCGACTCGCAAAACCTTGATAGATCCTGTGGACAAATCGCGCCAGAACCTGGTTGGCCCTTCCCGGTGAGACGTTCTGCTCCAGTATGGATCGGGGCAGCCCTCTTGCAGCCGCAGCCAGGACCGCCGGAACTGAAGCGTAGCCACCCACACCGAGTACCAGATCCGGTTTCAGGCGTCCGAGGATCCTGAAGGCCTTAAAACACGCCGCAACAAGTAAAGTCCCTCGTGCGACTCCCCCGAAAAATCCGTGTCCCACAACACCGCGCACAGGCAGGGTGACCAGTTCATACCCCAAGGCCGGGACCACCCTGGTCTCCAACCCTCTGTCCGCGCCAATAAAAACCACCTCCACATCGGCCGCCAGCCGCTGGAACTCACTGGCCAGAGCAACCCCGGGAAAGAGATGCCCGCCGGTTCCTCCTCCTGCAATGACCAGTTTCATGCTGTTTTGCTCCTGCCGGCCACATTGAGAAGGATCCCGACAGCGATCATTGAGGTGAGCAGTGATGATCCGCCGTAGCTGATGAAGGGCAGGGGCAAGCCTTTTGTAGGCAGAAGACCCAGGACGACCATACAGTTGATAAGAGCCTGAAGAGCAAGCATGAGGGTGAGCCCGGCGCCGAGCATAGCGCCGAAGCTGTCGGGCGCCGCCGCCGACACCTTCATGCCTTTAATGATGAGGACCGCGAAGAGGCCCAGGACCGCCGCCACTCCCAGAAAACCCAGCTCTTCGCCAATGACCGCGAGAATGAAATCCGTATGTGACTCGGGCAGGAAAAACAGTTTGCTCTTCCCTGCCCCCAGACCCGTTCCGAAAAGACCTCCGTCTCCAAAAGCCACATAGGACTGCACCAACTGGAACCCTGATCCGTCATATTCCTTCCACGGGTCCAGGAACGCCTTCATCCGCTGCACCCTGAAATCCTTCACCAGGACCAGATAGGTGATAACAGGGATTGAAGCCAGGCTGATGCCTGTCAGTACCCTCCAGGAGACACCGGATATGAAAAGCATGGTGCACACGATCATCCCTATGAACATGGCTGTTCCCAGATCGGGTTCCTTTACGACCAGGAAGGAAACAACACACATCACCGCCAATGGAGGAAAGATAAGCCGAGGCTCGGTCCTCAGCCTTTCGCCTCTTGCCGCCAGGTAGCGGGCCATATACATAACCACCACAAGTTTTGCAAACTCCCCGATCTGGAGGGAAATGGGTCCGATACGGAACCATCTCGAAGCGTTGTTGGCTTTGTGCCCAAGGGGTGTCAGCACAAGGACCAGCAGAAAAACGGTTAACGCCAGCAGCCCGATCACGCTCCTCTGCCATACTTCGTAAGGAATGGCTGCGCCAACTACCAGGGCCATGATCCCAACAATGAGGAAAAAGATCTGCCGCTTGAAATAGTAATAACTGTCACCCCCGTGTTCCATGTCAGCTCGAACCGCGCTTGCCGAAAAAATGATCACCGTTCCAAGGATCGCCAACGCAAGGACAGCAATGACCAGGGTAGGATCAAGTCTCAGATGTCTCATCGCACCAACCCGATATATTTCCGGGCCGCCTCTTTGAAAACGCGCCCTCGTTCCTCGTACCCGCTGAACATGTCAAAGCTCGAACACGCGGGTGAAAAGAGGATCTCGCTTCCTGACCTTGCACGTTGAACCGCTACCCTCATCGCCTCGTCAAGGGTACTGACCTCCACGATGTTCGCGGCCCCTTCAAACGCTACTTTCATCCTTTTCGCAGCCTCACCGATGAGGATCAAATGAGTCACTTTTCGCCGGATAACCTTCTCCAGGTGCTCATAGGAGGTCCCCTTGTCCTTCCCGCCGAGGATGAGGATCAC
>JALHUC010000462.1 GCA_022865845.1 bacterium
CCGGGTACGAAGCTGTTTTCAATAAGCGGGCAGGTCGCCCGTCCAGGTGTTTACGAACTTCCCATGGGAGTGACGCTCAGAGAACTCATCTTCGAGCACGCCGGCGGTATGAGGGAAAGCAGGTCCTTCAAGGCGGCCTTCCCGGGAGGCGCCTCCTCGGCCTGCCTCGATGAGTCCCAACTGGACGTCCGGCTGGATTTCAATTCCCTGGCCGCGGCGGGGAGCATGCTGGGTTCGGGAGCCGTCATTGTCCTGGACGACACCGCCGACATGGTAAAGGCCACCCACGTCCTCATAAAGTTTTTCGAGCACGAATCGTGCGGCAAGTGCACCCCGTGTCGTGAGGGCCTGTTCTGGGTGCGCAGGATCTTCGACCAGATCCTCGACGGCAAGGGTGCCGAATCCGATCTCGACCTTCTTCTGGACATATGCGAGGGGATCAGGTCCACATCCTTCTGCGGTCTGGGCGAAGCATCTGTCAGCTGTGTAGTCAGTACGATAGAGAAATTCCGCAATGAATATCTGGCCTACTTCAGAGGTACAGGTTCCGGCAAGGCAGATGCAGAGGCGGCATCATGATGGTCCGACTTACAATAGATGGCAATCAGATCATGGTCGACGGCCACCTTAACGTCCTCGATGCGGCGAGAAAGCTCGGTATTTACATCCCGACCTTCTGCCACCAGGCGCGCCTGAGTGATCTCGGGGCGTGTCGAATGTGCCTTGTGGAAGTCGAGGGAATGGGGAAACTCCAGACCGCCTGCACGCTGGCTGTCAATGAAGGGATGGTTATTTACACAGATACGCCACGGGTCCAGAAGGCACGGAGCCTTATGCTCGAGTTCCTTCTCATCAACCACCCACTGGAATGCACCGTGTGCGACGCGTCCGGTGAATGTACACTCCAGGATCTTGCCTTCAAGTTCGGAAGCGCCGAGACCCGGTTCACCGGCGAGAAAAGAGTCCTAAGAGACCACATCATAAGCCCTCTCATCGACCGCAACCTCAACAGGTGCATCCAGTGCAAACGCTGTGTGAGGGTCTGTGACGAGATACAGGGAGTGACAGCTCTCGGGATGTCTTACCGGGGAGCGGCTACAGTAGTGGGTCCGTTCATGGACAAACCCCTGGACTGTGAATACTGCAGCCACTGTATCTGGTCCTGTCCTGTCGGCGCCATTACGTCGAGGGCCATGAAACACAAAATGCGGACATGGGAGATGGAAAAGGCCGAGGCTATCTGCCCCTACTGCAGCTGCGGATGCACTCTGCTCTATAACCACCGGGATAACGTTGTGTACCGCGTAACCCACGCCGATGGGCGGGGGGGCAATATGGGAAGTCTGTGCTCCAAGGGCTACTTCGGTTACGACGTCATCAATCACCCCGACAGGATCACCGCTCCCATGGTACGCGATGCCGACGGCACCCTGAGAAAAACGAGTTGGGAGAATGCCCTCGCTGTGGTAGCCCTGAAAATGGGTCAGATATCGAAAGAGAGCGGAGGGAAGGCCGTCGGAGGGATCGCCTCGGACCGTCTCACCAATGAAGAACTCTTCCTGTTCCAGAAACTCATGAGGGTGGTTTTTTCCAGCAACAACGTGGATACTCCATCCGGCAGGTGGTCGCGAACGGTCGTTCCCATCCTTGAAGAACGGCTGGGGGTTTCCGCCGCCACAAATTCCCTGGACGAACTCAATTATACCGATGCCCTGCTTATCGTAGGCTGCGACATCACCGTGGCCAACCCCATCTCCGGTCTGAAGATCAAGCACGCTATCCGCCAGGGAGGACTCGTGACCGAGGTCAACCCCGGGAAGACCGCCCTTTCAAGGCTGGCCCGAAGGTCCCTCTCCGTCCCGATCGGGAAGGAACTGACCCTCGTCAAGGGACTGATCAAAGTTATTTTTGAGGAGGGGCTCTACGACAGTGAGGTTGTGGGAGGTTACGGGAGACTCTCCGATCTAGAGTTCTCAGTCAAGGACAAGGACTTCAAGTCCATCGCGCGGGACACCAATTGCAGTGAAGAGGACATCATCCACACAGCAAGGGAATTTGCCGGAGCCAAAAAAGCATCTATCATTTTCGGGGAAATAGCGGCCCTGCAGTCGGGGGGCGGGCAGATCATAAACGCGCTCATCGATCTCCTCATGCTTACCGGAAAACTGGGGCAGGAGGGCTGCGGCCTGTATCCGATCATCGCTGGCACCAACTTCCAGGGCGCCGTGGACATGGGGGCATCCCCCGACCGTCTTCCAGGGCACGTCCAAGTCAGTTCAGCCTCTGAAAGGAAGAGGTTCGAAACAGCCTTTAGCGGCAAGATACCAAAGGAAAAGGGGATGAGTGCCTACGAAATGATGCAGGCCGCTGCAGGGGGAAAACTGAAGGCCCTCTACCTCGCCGGTGTCAATCCTATGGTCACCTTCCCGGGTGGTGAGGATGTGGAAAAGGCCCTGAAAAAGATGGAGTTCCTGGTGGTCCAGGAACTGTTCCTGACCGAGACCGCACAACTGGCTGACGTTGTTCTCCCCGCCGGGACCATGGCCGAGAGGAACGGCACTCTGACGAATGTGGAAAGACGTGTGCAAAGAACACGCAAGGCGATAGGCGGCGTGGGTCAGTCTATGCCCGACTGGAGGATCTTTTCGGAGCTTGGCGTTGCCTGCGGCGATGAGGGGATGAAGTACCTCAATTCGGCGGAGGTCCTCGACGAGATAGCCGAAACGATCCCGTTCTACTCGGGTATCAGCCACAGAATTCTGGCCGAAAACGGTCTGCAGTGGCCTTTTTCGAAGGAAGACGCGAGGGAAGCCTACCACGAGGGATACCTGGGCAGTCGCCACCTTCTGGCGGATGGTGTCAGCAAGGATAACCGGTCCTTCGCTGCCGTATCCGACTGGAAGACCCACGGTGCCGATTCCAAGTACCCCCTGACCCTGGTGCTCGGAGACCTGCTTTTCCATTCAGGCAGTTTTACCAGGTATTCGGAATCCCTGAACCAGCTCGCTTCGGAGGCCACCCTGTTCATGAATCCCCAGACCGGGATGGGACTCGATGTCCAGGACGGAAGCGTGGTCCGCGCCGTTTCCGCCCAGGGAGAGATTTCCGTGGCCGTCAACTATTCAGAAGACATCGCCCCGGGTGTGCTTTTCATGCCGCGCCATTTCGAAAACGCTCCCGTGAGCGCCCTGATGGTGTCGGGCCCGGATGGAGAAGCCCAGACAGCCGTCGTCCACGTGCAGGTGGTCAAGGCCTGAGGAGGAGAACCAAATGATCGAAGTCAGCCAACTCAAGGAGATGGAGTCCCTCAAGGAGATTTCCGAAGAGGCGCTCAACTATCTGGCCGGCTCTCTTCAGAAGAGGACCTATCAGGATAAGGAACCCGTTTTCAACGAGGGAACCATGGGAGGGGATCTCTATCTGGTGGGAAGCGGTTCAGTAAAGATTTCAAAGAGGGCCAAGGAGGGTGAAGCCCAGAGCCTTGCGGTGGTGAACGCGGGTGGGTTCGTGGGCATCACGACCTTTCTTTCCGGGGGCGAACATTCGGCTAACGCCTCGGCGCATAGTGAATGTGCCCTTTACCTTCTGGAACGGAACGACTTCGACAAGTTCGTCGAAAAGTTTCCCGCAGACGCCGTGAAGATCATGAAACTTTTCGTCAGCGAGTTGATAGAGCAACTCAGAAGCATGAACGAAAGATACATCGATATGGTGAACTACATGTGGAGGTGGCGGTGAGCGCCGACGTAACACTGGAGGATGTCAGAAAGGACGCGAGGGCCGAGGAACCCGAAGAGCAGATAGATCTGGCTGCTGTCGACAAGATCATCGATTCCCTCACGGAGATGAAGGGGATGCTGATCCCCGTACTTCAGAATGTCCAGAATGTCTACGGTTATGTACCCGAGGAAGCGGCCAACTCGGTGGCTGACGGGCTGGGACTGTACCGCAGTCAGGTGTACGGCGTCCTGACCTTCTACACCCAGTTCCACCTGTCACCCCGCGGAAGGCACATCATCAGGGCCTGTTCGGGAACGGCCTGTCACGTCAGAGGTGGAAAAACGGTGATCAGCAAACTGGAGAGCAAGCTCGGGATAGGTCACGGAGAGACCACCGATGACATGTTCGCCTCCTTTGAAAAGGTGGCCTGTCTGGGAGCATGCGGCCTCGCTCCGGTGATAATGATCGACATCGATGCCCACGGGCAGCTTGACTCGCTCAAGGCCGAGAGGATCCTCGATAACCTTCGCGAAATGGACCGTATGAAGAGGGGAGAGTAGCCACTCTTCAGGAGGATACAGTAAAAGATGGGAAACGACCGCGATAAATTGATCGTAATTGGAATGGGTACCTGCGGCCTTGCGTCCGGCGCCAGGGGCATACTGGCCGAGGTCCAGCAGCAGATGGACAAGATCTCCATCAACGTGCCGATCCTCAAGACCGGCTGCATAGGCATGTGCTACCAGGAGGTTCTTGTCGATGTATCCCTGCCAGGTATGGCAAGGGTTACCTACGCCAAGGTCGAGCCCGAGATGATCTCCCAGATCATCGAGAACCATGTGGTAAAGGGCAAGCCGATCACCGACTACGCCATCGGTCAGATCACCACCAACGGAGAGAAGATCTACCAAGGGATCCCCACTTACGATGAAATGGACTTTTTCAAAAAACAGAACCGCATCGTCCTCAGGCGCTGCGGTTTCATAGATCCGGACAGGATCGAGGACTACCTGGATTCTGAAGGTTACCAGGCGGCCGAAAAAGCGCTGACCACAATGTCTCCCACAATCATCAGGGAGGTCGTGAAGAAAGCCGGACTTAGGGGCCGCGGTGGAGGCGGTTTTCCCACCGGCCTGAAGTGGGAGTTCTGCGCCAACGCCGCAGGTGAGCCAAAGTATCTTATCTGTAACGCCGACGAAGGCGACCCTGGAGCCTTCATGGACCGCAGTGTCCTGGAGGGCGATCCCCACGCCGTGATCGAGGGTATGATCATCGCAGCATACGCTATCGGCGCTAAGTACGGGTACATATACTGCAGGGCGGAGTACCCCCTGGCCATCGAAAAACTGATCACGGCCATCGGCCAGGCCGAAGAAAAGAACTACCTGGGCGAGAATATTTTCGGAACCGATTTCTCCTTTCACCTTAGGGTCAAGGAAGGAGCCGGCGCCTTCGTGTGCGGTGAGGAAACAGCTCTCATGGCCTCCATCGAAGGGAAGAGGGGTATGCCCCGGTCAAGGCCGCCGTTCCCGGCCCACAAGGGCCTCTACGGAAAGCCTTCGAACATCAACAACGTCGAGACTTTCGCCTGTGTGCCGCCCATCATCCTCAAAGGAGCGGACCGTTACGCCGGGATCGGTACTGAGTACACCAAGGGCACGAAGGTTTTCGCCCTCACTGGGAAGATCAACCACACTGGTCTCATCGAGGTCCCGGCGGGGACCCAGCTCAAGGAGATCATCTACGACATCGGCGGCGGGATCGTCGGCGGCGGGAAGTTCAAGGCTGCCCAGCTCGGCGGTCCCTCAGGTGGCTGCCTGCCCGCTGAGATCGTCGAGACGCCCATCGACTATGATTCCCTGATACAGGCCGGCGCCATGATGGGTTCGGGGGGCATAGTCGTCATGGATGAGCGCACCTGCATGGTGGATGTAGCCAGATTCTTCCTGAGCTTCACCACGGCCGAATCGTGCGGAAAATGTGTCCCGTGCCGGTTGGGAACAAGGACTATGCTGGGCATCCTGGACAGGATTACCTCCGGAGATGGCAAAATGGAGGATCTCAAGAATCTCGAGGAACTGGGCCAGGAGATCAAGAACACATCCCTTTGCGGCCTTGGACAGACCGCCGCCAACCCGGTCCTTTCCACTATCAGATACTTCCGGAAGGAGTACGAGGCCCACATAATCGAAAAGAGATGCCCTGCCGTCGTCTGCAAGGACATCATCTCCTCCCCCTGCCAGCACGTGTGCCCCATAGAGACGGACGTGCCTGCCTACATCACACTGATCGGCCAGGGGAAGTTCACCGAAGCCCTCGAACTGATCCGCCTGACGAACCCGCTCCCGGCAGTCTGTGGGAGAGTCTGTCACCACCCCTGCGAGAGCAAGTGTCGGCGGGGCGACCTGGATGAGCCCATCAGCATCCGGAACCTCAAGCGTGTGGCGGCCGATTTCGCTGCCCAGGAGGAGATCTCTGGCAAGTACAGCATCCACGTCAAGAAGATCTCCGGCAAGGGCAAGAAGGTGGCTATTATCGGCGGTGGTCCCGCCGGCCTCACCGCGGCTCACTATCTCGGGTTGAGCGACTTCTCCCCGGTGGTCTTCGAGGCCCAGCGGATCGCGGGCGGAATGCTGACCCTGGGTATCCCGGAGTACAGGCTGCCCCGGGACACCCTGCAGCACGAGATCGCGGCCATCGAGAAGATGGGGGCCAAGATCCACCTGAGCACGCCCATTGGAGACAAGATCTCTTTCGAACAGGTCCGACTGGATCACGAGGCCGTATTCGTCGCCACCGGTGCCCATGTGGACCTGAAGATGGGGATCCCGGGAGAGGACGCGGAGGGTGTATACGAGAGCCTTTTCTTCCTTCGGAAGACAAACCTCGGGGAGGAAATACCGCTGGGCAGGAAAGTCGCAATCGTGGGAGGGGGTAATACGGCTATCGATGCCACCCGGGTAGCTCTGAGGATGGGAGCTGATGCAACTATTCTTTATCGGAGGACGCGCAAGGAGATGCCCGCCGACGAGATTGAGATAGAGGAGGCTCTCCATGAGGGGGCGAATCTCGATCTGCTCGTCGCGCCCGTCAAGGTTCTGACCAAGAACGGGAAGCTCACAGGAGTCCAGTGTATCCGTATGGAGCTTGGTGAACCTGACTCTTCGGGCCGCCGCCGCCCCGAGCCCGTCGAGGGGTCGGAGTTCGAGATGGAACTGGACAACCTTATTGTGGCGGTCAGCGGCCAACCCGATCTCGGTTTCCTGGGCGATGATCACGGCCTGAGTATCAGCAAGTGGAACTCCATCGACGTACACCCCTACACGCAGATGACCAACGTCGAGGGTGTCTTCGCCGGAGGCGATGTGGTGACCGGTCCGTGGATGGTCATCGACGCTATCGGCGCCGGAAAGAAGGCAGCGGCCCACATGGAGCTGTACCTGAACGGCGAGGAGGTGGTCCCGCAGTACTCGGTGACTATCCCCAATACTGATCCCGTAGATGCGCTGGAAATTACAGAAGAGGACATGCACCTTGTACGTCCCGCCATGCCGATGATGGAGCTGGAAAAGAGGCTTCTCGATTACGCTGAGGTGGAGCTTGGCTTCACCAAGGAAATGTCCATTAAGGAAGCAAGAAGATGCCTCCGCTGCGACACCGAGAATTGATGGACTTACAGAGGGAATCAGATGTTCACGATCACCATTGATGGCAAAAAAACACAGGTAACGCGTGGGACGACCGTACTGAATGCCGCGCGGGATCTGGACATAGACATCCCCACGTTCTG
Organism: bacterium; assembly: GCA_022865845.1. GTDB lineage: Bacteria > BMS3Abin14 > BMS3Abin14 > BMS3Abin14 > BMS3Abin14 > JALHUC01. The sequence goes on from JALHUC010000462.1 coordinate 7,511, forward strand.
TGATCACAAATACCTGCTCCCATTCGGGTCGTGCCGCATGTGCGTGGTTGAGGTTGAGGGGTCGGACCGGCTCTTCGCCTCCTGTGTTGTCCCCGTGACCGACGGAATGGAAGTCCACACGAATACGGCCCGGGTCAAGCGTGCCCGGGAGGCTGTGCTGGAGCTTCTCCTGACCTACCATCCACTGGAGTGCCCCGTGTGCCCGCAGTCAGGCCGCTGCCTGCTCCAGGACCTGGTTTTCGAACACGGGAGGGATTACGGCAGGTTCGGACACATCGATGTGGAAAAGAGGATCGACCATCTGTCTCCCCTCATCGAGATGAACCAGAACAGGTGCATCCTTTGCGGGCGATGTGTCAGGATATGTGACGAAGTGCAGGCCGAGGGTGAGTTTGACTTCACCGGCCGCGGGTTCCCAACGGTGGTCGAACCCACCTTCGCCAAACCGATGGACTGCGAATTCTGCGGCCAGTGTGTACAGGCCTGTCCGGTGGGTTCCCTTTACAGCCGGATCTTCAAACACACGGCGCCGACCTGGGAACTGACACAGGTAAGGACCACCTGCCCCTTCTGCGGCGTGGGGTGCACCCTGGACCTGGAGGTCAAGGGCGACCATATTTACCACGTGCTGGGTGTTGACGACGAAGGGTCCAACAACAACGGTTTCCTCTGCTGCAAGGGCCGCTTTGGATACGAGTACGTACACCACCCCGACAGGATCACCGAGCCCATGGTGCGACAGGAAGGTGAACTTGTTCCTGTGACCTGGGAAGAGGCATACGAGTACATCGCGCAGGGGATGGAGAGGATCCGTTCAGAGGATGGTCCCGATGCCCTGGGCGGCATCTCTTCGGCCAGATGCACCAACGAGGAGAACTACCTTTTCCAAAAGTTCATGAGAGCAGTCGTCGGTACCAACAACGTTGACTCCATCGCCCGTTTCGGCCACTTCCCGGGAATGGAAGCCCTCAGGAAAGCGTTCGGCGTTGAGGCCCCTACCAACTCCCTGAACGACCTTCAGCACTCGGATCTCATCTTCGCCATCGATTCCAATATCACCGAGGACGATCACGTGGCAGGGCTCAAGGTACTCAAGCAGGTCAGATCAGGGAACGCGAAGCTCATAGCCGCCAACACCAGAGGTGTCAAGATCACACGGTTCGCCGACCCCTGGATGCAGCACAACGCTGGAACCAGCGTGGCGCTCCTCAACTCCATGGCCTTCGTGATCCTGGAAGAGGGTCTCGAAGACAAGGTGTTCTGCAGTACCCGGGTGACGGGTCTTGATGAACTGAGGGAGTCCCTCGGGGGGTCTGAGCCGGAAAAGATGGAGGCGGTCACAGGCGTGAAAGCCGGGGTTGTCAGGGAGGCAGCAAGGACCATCGCCTCGGCCGAAAACGTCACGATCCTCATCACCCTGGGTGGAGCCAGTCCCTATACAGGAGAGGACACCGTCGCCGCCGCCGCAAACCTGGCTCTCATAACCGGCAATGTCGGCAAGGTCGGCGCGGGCATCATCCCTCTCTCCGAGTACAATAACATCCAGGGATCGATGGACATGGGTGCATTGGCCGAGTTCCTTCCCGGATACCAGCCGGTGGCCGATGACGGGATCAGAACGTGGTTCGAAGCCCAGTGGGGGGTCAACCTGCCAACGGGACCCGGGCTCAATGCAATAGGCATGATCGAGGCCGCCGCCGAGGGTAAGGTCAAGGGGATGTACATCATGGGTGAAAACCCCCTCTCGTCCTTCCCCGATCAGGAACGGGTGATCGAGGCCATGAAAAAACTGGACCTCCTGGTAGTCCAGGACATGTTCCTCACCGAAACAGCCCTCTTTGCGGACGTGGTTCTGCCCACTTCCTGCGGACCCGAAAAGAACGGTACCTTCACCAATACCGACCGGCGGGTCCAGAGAATAAGGAAAGCCATCGAATCCCCCGGTAAGACCAGAGACGACTGGAAGATACTCACCGAACTGTCGGAGGCCATGGGCTACAGCAACGGGATCGGTTCCGCCATGGAAGTGCTCGACGAGATCACCAGGATGGTCCCCTTTTACGCGGGGATCCTACCGGAACGCCTTGAAAAGAACGGGATCCACTGGCCCTGTCCCAGACCGGACCACCCCGGGACAGAGGTGTTACACCTGGATCGTTTTCCGAGCGGCCTCGGGCGCACCCGTCCGGTCCAGTTCCAGGAGCCGAAAAAGGCCACACCCAACTATCCCTACCTGCTCATACCAGGCACAATCCTCTATCACTCGGGGACCACGACGACGATGGCCAAGGGACTCAACGCGGTGGCACCGACAGCCATCGCCGAGATCAACCCTGCCGATGCTCGCGAACTTGAACTGAAAACTAAAGACTGGGTGCGACTGACCAGCCGCAAGGGGATCACGGAGGTCGAGGTCAAGGTCACCAAACGGAACATGGCCGGGACGATATTCGTACCGACCCACTTCCGGGAGGTGCCCGTCAACGCGCTCATCGGGTACGATCCCGTCAAGGAGAGAGGCCTGACCTACGTCGGTATCGAGAGGATAGAGAGGATAGATGTCCAGAGAAAGGCCGATGAAAGCCAGGCCTCAAAATTGAAGAAGACAGTCCAGGAAATACAGGATAAGAAACGTCGGGCCGTAAAAGAGTCTGGGCCCGAAGTCTCGGGAGGGAAATGAAATGATCTGCCCGGAATGCAATCTGATCATCCCGGAGGACAGCCGTTACTGCAAGGAATGCGGTAACAAGATGGTGGTGTCCGGCCAGGAGCAGGAGGCTTTTTCCGACCAGGAGAAAGCCGAACGGCTCTACCGGGAGGGGATCTCCCTGTACCATCAGGGCCTTTTCGACGACGCCCTGAAGCGCTGGCGGGAAACTCTCGAACTGGTGCCTGACTTCCAGATGACCTGCTACTACATGGGTGTCGCCTACTACGACAAGGGCATGCTCAATCTTGGCCTGGAGTGTTTCAAGAAGGCGGAGGCCGCCAACCCCACTTCCCCCGCGATCCACTACCGGCTGGGGATGACCTATTACTCCATGGGGCTGCTCCCGGACTCAGAATTTCATTTCAAGAAGGTGCGAAGCATCATCCCGAACACCGCCCAGATCCACTACCGCCTGGCCCTGCTGCACCAGAAGAACGCCAACCTGGAAGAGGCGGTGATCGAACTGAACCAGGCCCTGGAGATATCCCCCAAATTTGCCCGGGCGTTGTACGTCCTCGGCACCGTCTATTACCAGAAGGGGATGCTCAAGGAAGCGGCCGAAGCCTTGCGAAAAGTGGTGGAAATATCCCCTGGATACGTCATGGCCTACTACTGGCTGGGCCAGGTCTACTTCCACAAGGGAAACATGAAAGACACGATCGAGGCATTCAGCAAGACCCTGTCCCTGTCACCTAAATTTGCGGCCGCCTACTACCACCTGGCTGTGGCACAGGCCCGCAAGGGAGATCACGAGGACGCCGCCTCGAACTTCAACAAGGTCATGGAACTCGATCCCCAGGATTCGAGCGCCCTTTACCACCTCGGAAACAGCTACATCCACCTCGGCATGCTCAACAAGGCCGAGGATGTCCTCGGCGAGGCTATAAAACTCAACCCGGAGAACACCCAGGCCTTCTTCCTTCTCGAGAAGGTAGGGGAGATCAAGCGCTCCGGGGCCATGGAATACTGATCAATATTGATGGACTCGTAAAAAGTCCATCTGACAGGGTGTACGCGTTGCGTGCGACTAAGGGATGAAATGGGGGTGGGGGTGGAACCAGGCGAATTCACTTCGCCTGGCGGGGGATCACGCCCAAGGCGTGATCGCCCTAAATAACGCTCGAAGAGAATTTTTTCGAGGTTATTAACAACGGTTAGTAAAAGGACGCTCATATGGAGAATGTCTGGATATACTTGCTGATAATACTTCTTAAGATAGTTGGTATTATCACTGTTGCCCTGGGAGGGGTAACGGTCATGAACTGGGTTGAGCGCAAAGTCTGCGGTCACATTCAGCATCGGCACGGGCCTCTTTATGTCGGTCCTCACGGGATTCTGCAGCCCATTGCTGATGGTCTGAAACTGTTCCTAAAAGAGGACATCACACCGACCAATGTTGACCGCGGCCTTTTCATGCTTGCTCCCATCATGGCTTTTGTGCCGGCCCTCCTGACCTTTGCCGTGATCCCCGTAGGGCCGCACCTCATGATCTCCAACGTGAATATCGGTCTGGTGTACATTCTTTCAGTATCCTCACTGGGTATCTTCGGTATCATCATGGGCGGTTGGGCCTCGAACAACAAGTATGCTCTCCTCGGAGGGCTCCGTTCTGCCGCCCAGATGATCAGCTACGAGATCCCCCTTGGGCTATCGGTGATCGGTGTTCTTATGTATTCAGGGTCCCTGTCCATGACGAAGATCGTCATGGCACAGCAGGGTTTTTGGTTCGGCTTTATCCCCAAGTGGTTTGTAATCCCACAATTCCTGGGGTTCATTCTTTTCCTGGTGGCTGCCTTCGCGGAGACCAACCGCCTGCCTTTTGATCTTCCGGAAGCAGAGACTGAGCTTGTGGCAGGGTATTTTGTCGAATACGGAAGCCTGCGGTGGGCCATGTTCATGATGGCCGAATACGTGGCCATGATCTCCGCTTCCTGCGTTATCGTGACCCTCTTCTTCGGCGGCTGGCTGCCGCTGCCCGTCATCGGGCCCCTGGTCGAAGGGATCCTGCCGTCCAATGTCGTTCTGTACGCCATGCCGGTGGTCTGGTTCCTGTCCAAGGTGGCCGTATTCATGTTCTTCTTTGTATGGGTTCGATGGACCTTCCCGAGGCTGCGGTACGATCAGCTTATGTCACTGGGATGGAAGGTTCTTCTGCCGCTGGCCATCTTCAATATATTCATCTCCGGCATTCTGAGAATGGCGCAACTCAACTAATTGAACGGGAGAGTATAGTGGGTTTGATGACGAACATCTTTCAGACGGATCTTATCAAGGGGCTCACGCTCACCATTCGCTACTTTTTTTCCAAGCCGGTGACCCTCAGATACCCGGAAGTCTATTACGATATTCCCGATCGTTTTCGCGGCGCACAGATCCTGAAACGCCATGAGGACGGGAAAGAGCGCTGTGTGGGGTGCGGCCTGTGCGCGGAAGTATGTCCTTCGAACGCCATAGTGATTGTAACTTCCGAGGGAGATGAGCACGAAAAGGTCGTGGATTACTACATGATCGATCGGGGGCTTTGCATCTACTGCGGATATTGCCAGGAGGTGTGCCCTGTTGACGCCATATTCATGGGAAACGATTTCGAGTTGACGGTCACAGATCCTGGAAAGCTCCAGGTTACCAAGGATCAGATGCTCGCCATGGGGGAAGACCCCCGTTACGATCGCCTTTAGGAGCACGAGAATGGGTCTGCACGACATAATGTTCTACTATTTTGCGTCAGTGATCGTGATCACGGCCCTGTTGGCCGTCTCGCGGCCCAACCCGGTATACGCGGTGGTCTTCCTCATACCGTGTTTCTTTCATGTGGCGGGGATCTTTGTGCTGCTGCAGGCTGAGTTCCTGGCTGTTGTCCAGATCCTGGTTCCGGCAGGAGCGCTCATGGTGCTCTACCTCTTTGTGGTGTTTCTCTTTAACCTCTCCGAGATCAAAGGGATGAAATCGACCCACAGGCAATCGGTCCTGGCAGGGATCGTCGCTTTGATCATGTTCATACTTCTGGCAGTCCTGGCTGTTCGCGGCATTTTCCCCGGTCCTTTCCAGGAGCTGGTGGAGAGCACTGCGGTGGAAAACACAGTTGCCGTGGGCGGGGCGCTCTATACAAGGTTCCTGTTCCCCTTTGAACTGGCCTCCCTGGTGCTGCTGGTGGTCATGTTCGGGGCAATGGTCCTCGCCAGAAGGGAGGGTAAAGAATGATCTCCCTGACACATTACCTCGTATTATCTGCCATCCTGTTCACTATCGGCCTGTCGGGCGTGCTTATGAGAAAGAACGTTATCATAATCCTGCTCTCTATTGAGCTGATGCTCACAGCCGTGAACTTGAACTTCATCGCTTTTTCACACTATATGAAAAACCCTGTTGGACAGGTTTTCGTCTTCTTCGTCATGACCGTTGCCGCTGCTGAGACGGCACTTGGACTTGCCATTGTGGTGGCGCTGTTCAGGAATATCGAAACGGTCAACGTGGATGAGATCAACCAGCTGAAGGGCTAGGAGACGACCCGATGACTTATGCCATAGTCCTGGTTCCACTATTCCCCCTGTTGGCTGTCCTGGCTAACCTGCTTTTCGGCAGGAACATGTCGGAGAAGGCGGTCGGCATCATGGGCAGCGGGGCAGTGGGCGCTTCTTTCCTTGCGGCCGTGGTCTCGGTATTGGGGCTGATCAGCCTTGACCCGACTCACCGGGTTGTTGAGGTGATCCTTTACCAGTGGTTCAGCTCCGGAACTTTCGCGGTAGACATCGGGTTCCTGCTGGATCCCCTTTCCTCTGTTATGATCCTCGTGGTTTGCGGGGTCGGGTTCCTTATCCACGTCTACTCTATAGGCTATATGCACCATGACAAGGGGTTCAGCAGATATTTCCTCTACCTGAACCTGTTCGTGTTTGCCATGCTGCTGCTGGTTCTGGGAAACAGCTACCTTCTGCTCTTCGTCGGTTGGGAAGGGGTGGGTCTTTGCTCCTATCTCCTTATCGGGTTCTGGCACCATAAGGACAGCGCCGCCGACGCGGGCAAAAAAGCGTTTATCGTTAACCGCATAGGTGACTTCGGGTTCATGCTGGGGATGCTGTTTATTGCCATCACCTTCGGCACCCTCAACTTTACCAAGGTGTTCGCCGAGGCACCCCATTATTTCAATACGGGTGATCCCCTCGTTATCCTCATAACACTGCTGCTCTTCCTCGGGGCCTGCGGCAAGTCGGCACAGATCCCCCTGCACGTCTGGCTCCCGGATGCCATGGAGGGCCCCACCCCTGTATCGGCCCTCATTCACGCGGCCACCATGGTCACGGCGGGTGTGTACATGGTCTCCCGCAGCCATGTACTTTATAACCTGGCCCCGGAAACTCTCCTGGTGGTTGCCGTCGTAGGGTGCCTCACGGCCTTTTTCGCAGGAACCATCGCCCTGGTTCAGAACGACATCAAGCGTGTCCTTGCCTATTCAACAGTGAGTCAGCTCGGCTACATGTTCCTGGCGGCCGGGGTGGGTGCCTACACTGCGGCGATCTTCCACCTGATGACCCACGCCTTCTTTAAAGCACTTCTCTTTCTCGGCGCCGGAAGCGTGATCCACGCCCTGTCCGACGAGCAGGATATCCGGAAGATGGGCGGGCTGCGAAAGATCATGCCCACGACTTATAAAACCTTCGTGATCGCGTCCCTTGCCATCGCCGGGATCCCGCCCCTTGCGGGTTTCATGTCCAAGGATGAGATCCTCTATTCGACCTTCAATTCAACCCATCCGGGTATGGCGCCCATTCTTCTCTGGTCGATGGGTCTTCTCACCGCTTTTATGACGGCTTTCTACATGTTCCGCCTGGTTTACAAGACCTTCCACGGAGAATCCCGAATGGATCCCGAGGTTGAAAAGCACGCCCACGAATCGCCCTCGGTGATAACGGTGCCCCTTTCAATCCTCGCCGTCCTTTCAGC
>JALHUC010000463.1 GCA_022865845.1 bacterium
CGTTTGACCCTCATAAGTGTTTATTGTCCGCAAGTGGCCGGTAGCTGGGTCCACACCAACGGGATGCCTTCCAGGAAGGACGTGCAGGTCCGATCCTGCGGGTAGGTCCATCAGTTCCCCCGGTTCAGGGGGGCGATGTTCAGTCCCCGAACGCCCCACCATCCTGAGGACAGGGTGTTCAAACACCTGCCCATCACTGTCGGCCATGACCATGAAGGGAAGATCGAAAAGGGACATGTGTATTAGAATAGGGAATAGGGGAGAATGAAGGAAGGATAAAATGACGAATAGTGAAGGAGGAAGGTGGAAGGTGGAAGGCTGGATACGGTGACTTGACAATAACAGACGTTTCGACTTGGCGACCCTTCGACAAGCTCAGGGCAGACTGAGCGATTTGGCGAAAGGGCAAAACCAGAAACTAACTTAACAATTAATTCATCCTCTATCCTTCCATATTCTTTCTTGTGGGCTCCTGAAAAAATCAATTTCGGATTTCAAATTATGGGTCCAAAATCTAAGGTCCAAGAAATTAATTTTATTCTGCGTTCTGTGTTCTGCGTACTGCGTTCTATACACCAGACCCCAGACGCTAGACGCTAGACGCTGTTTTTCTTCTTATCTCATTGGTATAATACCCAATTGCGTCCCTTCGAACTTACAGTGCCTGAGTTAATATTATGGAGGATGTCATGAGGAAGACAGCTATCGTTCTTGCTGTGATCAGTGTTTTGTTTCTGGGAATGGCTGGTTCGTCCCTTGCAGTGGATCAGGAGAAGTTCCCCTTCTTTCCGTCCCTTCTCAATACGAAAACCGGCGGTCCCGTGTCCAGCAGCGAGTTCGAGGATCCGGAACGATGCCGTCTCTGTCACCGCGATATCTACAATCAGTGGAAAGGTTCCATGCACTCCAACGCCTGGATAGATCCCGTTTTCCAGGCTCTATGGAAAATAGGCGACGACGAGACCAACGGCGCCATCAGAAACCTTTGCTCCGGATGCCACTCGCCCATAGGGACCGTTGGTGAGGAGGTCAGTTGGGATCCAACCAGAGGGATTTTCGGGGCCAGCGAGATCGCGGAAAAGGGCGTTCAGTGTGATTTCTGCCACACCGTAGCGGAGTCAACATGGCGGGACACTCCCTCTTCCCAGCCCCAGAACGGTTCCCTGATCATGGACCCTGGTGATGTAAAACGTGGACCATATAAGGACTCCGACTCCCCCGGTCACGACACGGCATTCTCCCAGCTCCATACATCGGCTGAATTCTGCGGTTCCTGTCATCATGTTTTTCACCCTGTGACCAACTTCCCCATCGAGAGGACCTACGACGAATGGAAACAGTCGGTCTATGCCAGAGCGGGGATCGTCTGCCAGGACTGCCACATGATGCCTCTGGAAAAGGCCATCGAGGCTGCCCGCACTCTGAAGAAACCGGTTAACCCGGGCAAGGCATCGCCCATGGGCCCGGAAAGGGATACGGTGTACACCCACGAGTTCGTAGGGGGCAACTTCGCGCTTCCCAGGCTTCTGGGGTCGGAAAAACACGCCCAAATAGCCGAGGCGCGCCTTAAAAGCGCGGCCGAAGTTCAGATACACCTCCCCGATAAAGCGGTGACCGGGCAGTTGGTGAAATTCAAGGTTGAAGTGTTCAACGTAGGAGCAGGCCACAATCTGCCTACTAGCCTCACCGAGATCAGGCAGATGTGGCTGGATGTGACTGTGACGGACCCGAAGGGTGTAACTCTCATGCGCTCCGGAGCCCTGGACGATCACGGTGCCATCGATCCAGAGGCCAA
>JALHUC010000464.1 GCA_022865845.1 bacterium
AGCTTGATAAGTGTCGGTATTTCAGGGTTCAGAACATTTCTGTACCCAGCCCTTCGCATAAGTTCACCGTAATCGGCAACGACCGACGCGGGAGATGTTTTCAGTACGACTACCTTTGCTGCTGCCACCTTTTTCTCCTTCCAGCCAACCGGCGTTGGAGTTCCAGGTTCCAGGTTTAAACATCAAACCCCAAACACCAAACATCAAACCTTGCTCCTTATGGTCTGCTCTACACTCTACACTCTACACTCTAAACTCTGCACTGATTTACAACTTTGGACTGCACTTAGAAATAGATAAGGGCCACTGATGTGATCATCCACAACCCGATGGACAGGAGGAGCGGTTTGTCGGTGAGCAGATCCGTCGTTGGGTTACCCCCCTTTTCATGAACGTGAACCATATATAAATACCTGAAGATCCCGTAAAGAACAAAGGGAAGGGTCAGGATCATATATCGTGAACCCAGGCGCTGGGTCACTTCCGGCGTAAGGGTGTAGATGGCGTAACAGACAATGGTAGCAGCCGTCACAATCCCTATCAGCTGATCCAGAAACGGTACGGAATACTCCTTGAGGATCGACCTATGCTCCGCCGCAGCGTCTCCCAGAAGGACTATTTCCTGCCGGCGTTTGGCGAACCCCAGGAAAAGAGCGATGAGAAGAGAACAAAGTATGAGCCACGGAGAGATAACCACTCCGATAGCAATACTTCCAGCAACCGCCCTTATAACAAAACCCATGGCAATGGCGAGGATATCAAGTATTACGATATTCCTGAATGCGACGTTATACGCGAACTGCAGGAGGAGGTAGAAAGAAACCCACAGGAGGAACCCCTTTCCTATGGCGACTGCTCCCAGAAGACTTATCACAAAAAGGCCTGCACCCACCAAAGCGGCCTTTAAGACGCCGATCTTACCCGAAGCAACTGGTCTGTCTCTTTTTTTGGGGTGGTTCCGGTCCTGTTCACGATCGAAAATATCGTTAAAAGCATATACACCGCTGGATGCAATACAAAAAATGGCAAATGCGGAGGTTCCAAGGATCAGTGAAGGGACATGCAGAAGTTTGCCTGCAAAGATTAGAGGCGCCAGAACAAAGCCGTTTTTGACCCATTGATGAGGTCTGAGTAGTTTAAGGTAGGAGGACATGGTTTAGTATTCAGTCATCGGTAATCGGTAATCCGTAATCAGTCATCCGTAATCAGTAATCGGTAAACGGTAATCGGTAATCAGGAAATGGTGAAGAGTGAACAGTCCCGCCATTAGCGGGATTCACTTTTCACAATTCACAATTCTCAATTTTCAACTCTCAATCAAACATTTATACCAGATTTCCAGATTTCATTCAGGTATTTGCTTTGAGCTCCAGGGAAACTTTTTCAAGCAGTTTGTTGAAGAAATTCTGGTATAGCTCCACCTTTTCCGCATCGGAACCCTCGAACCGCATGACGAGCACCGGCTGAGTGTTGCTGGCCCTTAGCAGGCCCCAACCCTCTTCGAACCGGGCTCTCACTCCATCAATGGCAATGACCTCGATAACGGCCGGATCAGTGGCAGACTTCATATGCTTGCCCAGGGCATCGGCGAACATGTCGGCAAGGAGGAACTTCTCTTCCTCCTCACACGGGTAACGGATCTCCGGAGTGGAAACAGCATCGGGGACATCATTGAGAAGCTCTGAGAAATGCTCACAGGACCCGGTCCGGAGGGCACCGATGTAGACCTCCAGTATCCTTAAGGCCCCATAGAGAGCATCATCGAACCCGAAAAACCGGTCAGCAAAGAATAGGTGTCCGCTCATCTCCCCTGCAATGGATGCCCCGGTCTCCTTCATCCTTGCCTTTATAAGGGAGTGCCCCGTCTTCCACATCTCCACCCTTCCGCCTGCCTGTAAAATACCATCGTAAAGGATCTGGGAGGCCTTAACCTCCGAGATAACCAGAGGGGGATCGCCCTCCCCTCCCTCTTTGCGCCAGTTCTCAATGATGTTTCGGCCAAGAATAAGCAGGAGCATGTCTCCCCAGATAACATCGCCCTTTTCGTCCAGGACGCCGATCCGGTCGGCATCCCCGTCAAAGGAGATCCCCAGCAATGAGCCAGTCCGCAATATTTCAGCTTTAAGGCTTTCGAGGGCCTCCGGGAGGGTGGGATCAGGGTGATGGTTGGGGAAAGTACCGTCCGGCTCGCTATAAAGCTCGTGCACCTTCACACCGAGTTTTTTCAAAATCTCGGGAAAAACGATCCCTGCTGTCCCGTTGCCCGAGTCCACAACAACATTAAATTCCTTTCCCAACGTAATTAAATCTTCCTTCAGGCCCGAAAATGCCTCCAGGATAAACTCCTGGTAGATCCTGATGATATCTACCTTTCGGATAGGATCAACCTTATTCAGATTAACTGGCTGGTCGTCGGCGCTCGCCATATTTCCCAGAAGCACCATGTCACCCGAGTGAATCGTTTCACGGCCTATTCCTAGTTTGAATCCGTTGTCACCTGGGGGGTTGTGGCTCGCTGTCACCATGGCGAAAGCGTCAGCCTCAAGTTTGTAGATGCTGAAATAGGTCAGGGGTGTGGGGCAAAGTCCAATATCGATCCAGGAGCACCCCGCTCCCGCAAGTCCCGAGGCAAATGCGTCCCGAAGCTGCGGGGAGTGCACCCTGGCGTCCATTCCAATAAAGATGACCGGAGTGACCTTCCCGGTTCTTTCCCGGCACAGGGCACCAAAAACCCTCCCTGTTCTATACGCAACCTCCTCGGTAAGCTCCAGACCATAGGCTCCCCGGATGTCGTATTTTCTATAAATATGGTGGGGGAAATGATCAGATTTCATATTCCAAATTCCAAATTTCAGGGTTCGAGTTCATAGCTTCTCCCCGATGCTTTTTTTCTAACAGGGATGAAGGGGATGGGGGCTCGCTTCGCTCAAGTTCCGTGTTCCGAGTTCCAGGTTCCAGGTAAAGCATTTATTCTTAATCCGTAATCCTCAATCCGCAATACTGCATATCCTTTGGTCTTTGGGCATTGGCCTTTGGGCTATGTTTCCCCTCTACACCCTGCACTTTGCACTCTACACTTCATTTAACCCTTCCATAATCGTCATCGAACCTGACGATATCGTCCTCGCCCAAATAGTCACCCAACTGGACCTCAACAAGTTCGGCCGTTTCTTCACCTGGGTTCTCGATGCGATGTAGCGTTCCTATAGGGATGGTGACACCCTCGTTGGCCTTCAGTGTTATCTGGTCCTCTCCCAGGGTTACGACGACCTCACCTTTCACAACCACCCAATGCTCGGATCTCCTTTCGTGTTTCTGGAGGCTCATTTTCTGGTGTGGGTCTACCGACAACCTCTTGACCTTGTACAGGTCGCTTTCGGTGAGAATTGTGTAAGATCCCCACGGTCTTCTGACGGTAAGGTGTACCAGTCTTTCCGACCTGCCCTGTTCCTCAAGGTGGGCAACTATGTGACGAACATCCTGGGACCTGCCCCTGGGACAGATCAAGGTGGCGTCATCTGTCTGGACGACTATCGTGTCCTTCATCCCACTCACCGCGAGAAATTTGTCCTCCCCCAGGATCAGGCAGTTCTCATTATCACGCCCGAGCACATCACCGCTGACAACGTTTCCGGAGCTGTCCTTTGGCCTTATTTCGTAAAAAGAGTCCCAGCTTCCAAGGTCACTCCACCCCATGGAAACAGGGATCACGGCGGCCCGGTCGGTCTTTTCCATTATGCCGTGATCGATTGACATCGATTTCATCCCGCTATAGACCTCATCCAGCCCATCGAGGGTCTCCGGGTCGATCCTCTTCAGAGCACTTGTTTGTACAGGAAGATGTTTTTCCGCTTCCTCCATTATCGTTTTCACGGAAAACAGAAAAATCCCGCTGTTCCATGTGTACTTTTGATCCAGAAACAGCTCTTCGGCCCTGGCTGCGTCCGGTTTTTCCTCGAACCTTTCTACTCTGTAAACATTTCCTTCCTTCTCACCGGCTTTGATGTAACCATATCCAGTCTCGGCCCGGGTAGGTGTTATTCCGTATGTCACGATCATTCCAGATGCCGCTGCTTCCAAAGAGTCATCGATGGCCTGAATAAAGGAAGCTGTGTCCTGGATGATGTGGTCCGACGGGGCCACCAGGAGCAGAGCTTCGGGGTCCCTCGCCTGAACGATCCTTGCCCCAAGCAGGACGGCGGGGGCAGTATTCCTCGCGGATGGTTCACCAACGATGATACAGTCGCTGGATTTTTCGCCTAGCAATCGACGCAGATGATCTCTTATGTCTCCCTCTAGTTCCCTGGAGGTAACGAAAACCATTTTTCCAGGCTCGATCCGTGCGGTGATCCTGCTCACCGTTTCCTGGAAAAGGCTCAATTCCCTACCGAGGCTTATGAGCTGTTTGGGTGAGGCCTGCCGACTCATGGGCCAAAGGCGTGTTCCTGAACCCCCTGCGAGGATCAGCGCATACAGGTCGCTCATGGCATCTCATCCCTGTTCTCTTTGTACCAATGGATCGTTCGGGCCAGCCCTGCTTCAAAGGACACTTCCGCTTTGAACCCGAACTCCTTCGCCCTTTGTGTATCAAGACAGCGGCGAGGCTGCCCGTCAGGCCTGGTAGAGTCCCAGCGTATGTTTCCGTCGAACCCCGCTATTTGGGCAATGAGGGTAACCAGGTCTCTAATGCTGATCTCCTCACCGGATCCCAGGTTTACGGGTTCGGGCTCGTCGTAGCCCCGCGCAGCCAGGACAATCCCTCTGGCGCAGTCCTCCACATAGAGAAACTCCCGTGTTGGTTCTCCGGTACCCCAAACCGTGATCGTGTCCGAACCGGAATCCACCGCCTCGACGCACTTCCGGATGAGGGCCGGGATGACATGGGAATCTTCCAGATCGAAGTTGTCCCCTGGACCATAAAGGTTTACCGGAAGGAGATAGATGGCGTTTAACCCATACTGTTCCCTGTAAGCCTGAGCCTGGACGAGGAGTGCTTTTTTGGCGACACCATAGGGAGCGTTTGTCTCTTCAGGGTACCCGTCCCAGAGATTATCTTCTTTAAACGGTACCGGTGTGAATTTCGGGTAGGCACAAACCGTTCCGATCTGAATGAACTTTTCAACACCATGCCTGCGTGCCGCCTCCATGAGGTGAGCACCCATGATCATATTATCGTAAAAAAGAACACCCGGATTGCGCTGGTTGAACCCGATCCCGCCTACGCTTGCCGCCAGATGGACCACCAGGTCCATCCCAACGACTGCTTCCTCACAGTTATTCCAGATCCTGAGATCGTTATCCAGGTGGTGGGGAATGCGGATATCTTTCCCGCGCACGCCGCTTGCCATAAGTTCCCTCTGGACGAACTTGCCCAGGAAACCGTCGCCGCCCGTTAGGAGGATTTTTTTGTCTTTTAAATCCAAAAAAATCTTCCGTGTCTAGAGTCTAGTGTCTGGTGTCTGGCAAAAACCAACATCATCCCTCGATTCCACGCCTTTTTTGCGAAAAACCTAGCTTTAGGTTTAGCCCTTTCGCCAAGTCGCTCAGCCTGCCGCGGCGTAGTCCGAAGGACGAAGACGGGTCGCCTGGTCGGCTTTTCCTCCGTGTCGCTGCGTCACCGTGATTGCGTGTCTTAC
>JALHUC010000465.1 GCA_022865845.1 bacterium
CCGGTTATGACGCCGTCCCCCGGGATCTTCTGCTTCTCCATATCGAAATCGATGCAGCGGTGGGTCACGAACTTGTCCATCTCCACGAAGCTGCCCTCATCGAGAAAAAGGTTGACCCTCTCTCTGGCGGTAAGCTTACCGGCTTCGTGCTGCTTGGCTATGCGCTTTTCACCGCCGCCAAGCTCGGCCTGGACATCCTTCTCTTTAAGCAGTTCAAACTTCTTTTCAAGGGACATAAGCCATCCTCCGGTCAGGGAATTGGAATATCAGGAGCCGGGGTCAAACAGAAGATTCAGTATACAAAATACAATCCGGAACAACAACATCGTTCATCGTTGACAGGGTCGCAAAAAATCCGGGCGGGATTGCCGTCATCGCCACCTCCGCGCTCCTTCTGCCGTGGCTGAAACTATGGCGGACAGGCGCAATGACAACCGTTGCCGTCATCGCGAGCCATGGTTAAAGCGAAGCGATCCCGGGGCTGATTGCCGCGTCGCACGCGTCCCTTCGACAGGCTCCTTTGGACAAGTTCAAGGCAGGTGGGACAGGCAGGGCAGGCGGGGACGCGGGGAAGATGAAAAGCTGATTTACCACGGCCATCGGCAGGTCATTGCGAGGCCCATGCCTTTCTATGGCCGCGGCAAGCCCGGGGAGTACAGAACGCAGAACACCGAACACAGGAGAAAGAACGCAGTTCCTGTGAAAGCGGTAAAAGCATTAACAGGATGAACTGCTGGAAGAGGGAATAGTCAATAGTGAATAGAGAAGGGGGCCGAAGCCCCCTGTGTTTTATAAGTCCGCCTGGCGCAGCCGCTACATGATGAAGTGGTAGTTGTACATGATGCTCAGCACGGAAGTTGAAGCGTCACCGACATCAGTCCAGATGACGCCACCCTGGTTCACATCCACACTCCAGCTGTGGAACCTCAGTCCCACATCGAGGCTGTGACCAGGTGTGAAGTAGTAATCGAAACCACCGCCGAAAAAGATGGAACCGCCTTCGAAAGCGGTATTGTAATTGTCGTAATCCAGGACGTGACCGCCAAGACCGACAGTCAGGTAGGGGGCGAAGGGCTCAGAGCCCATGATGAACTCCGCGCCCATGGAGAAAAGACCGTAGGTCAGGTCGTCACCGTAGGGATCCTGGTGGGCGCTGGAACCCAGGATGAAGTCCAGGGCGAACCCGGGGCTGAAATTGTAGCCGAAGTTAAAAGCCAGTCCGCCCCCCGAGTCCACATCACTCAGGTCTCCCCCGAGGGACACCGATTCGATCCCTCCCCCGATGTACCAGGTCCCTGCAATCGATGGCGCGGCAGCCATGAGCAGAACGGCCAACAGGATCGTTCCAACTTTCAGCGTTTTCATTTTATCCCCCTTTGGAATAGGCCCAACATACTTGTTAGCGAATTATAGCAGAAGAAGGCAGGGAAAATCAGTTCCAAGTTCCAGGTTCCTGGTTCCCAGGGACTTCACACCAAATATCAGGCACCGATCTTCCCAGGTGCTAGGTACTGGTCTATGTGAGGATTTCCGAAGGGTGATAATCCCGCCGACGGCGGACTTAATAATATCGCATTTGAATGGACCGCGCTTATCGGCGCAGGAGAATGGGTGAGATGCAAGGCCCGAGGGAGCGTGGGACCGGAGACGTACATAGCTGAGTACTTCGAGGATCACGCGCGACCGAGAACGCAGCAGATTGCCCGTTATCGTGTGCCGCCCACAGAAAAGGTTTTAGTTGTAGTCCTTTCCTGAGATAAATTCGTACCCCTTCCAAAACCCCTCTACGTTAATATCCGCCCCCCGCTGGATCGTCTCCCGGATCGTCCTGACGGCGGACTCCGTGTCGACGATGTTGGAAACAGCGACCAAAGCCCCAAGCATCACCATATTCAGGGTCTGGATATGTCCCACCTCCCGCGCGATCGTATCGGCAGGAATGAAGACAGGCTCCACTCCCCCTTCTCTGAACAGTTCAGTGATTGTATCTATGGTGGGATATCGATCCGGTGAAAGGGTGGAATGATAAGGCATCCTGGTCGCCTGGCTGATGAGGACCTTGCCGTCCTTCTTCAAATAAGGCACTGCGCGGAGGATCTCGGCGCATTCGAGCGAAAGGATAACATCGGCACAGCCGTGGGTTATTTTGGGACAGATACGGTCTCCGGCACGGATGTGGCTGCTCACAGAGCCCCCCAGTTGAGCCAGCCCTGAATGGACATAGAAACTGGGATTTTGCCCTTCTGCCAGCATGGCCTTGGCAAGGATATCCGAGAAAAGTACGATCCCCTGTCCACCGATCCCGGCGGCAACGACGTTAAATTCCAATCCTTTTCCTCCTGATCTTCAAGGGGCTGCTGCGAATCGCAGCGCTGGGACAATAGTTGACGCAAAGGCCGCAGCTCTGGCAGTCCTCCTGGTTGATCCTGACATCGTCTCCATCCCGGATTATCGCCGGACAGGCCAACGCTTCGATACAGGTACGTTCACACCCTTCAAATCCTTGGCACTTTTTCGGATTGACGCGCACCGCAAGATCCCAGGTTCTGGGCTGGCGGGCTACACAGGGCCCCCGGAGTATCAGTACGTTCACTCCACGGGCGGTCAACAGCTTTTTGTAGGCGCGAATAGACTTTTTCAGTTTGTAGGGGTTGACCACCTTTACAGAGTTCACACCAAATCCCCGGGAGATCTTTTCGATGGGGATGCGGACCGTATCGCCGCCCAGGGTGCCGAAATTACTCTGGTAACCGGTCATGGCTGCCCAATTGTTATCCAGGATGACAACAGGCATATCCTGCCCGGTAGCTACCGCGTTGATCATGGGGGAAATACCGGAATGGTAGAAGGTCCCGTCGCCCAAGGTAGCTACCACCGGTTTTTTCATGCCGGCCTCAATAAAACCTTCCGCGAGACCGATGCTGCTGCCCATGGAAACTTCTGTCCAGCAGATGGAGAACGGTTCGTTGATGCCCAGAACAGTGCAGCCGATGTCACCGGTGACGACGATCTCAGAAGGATCCATCCCGAGCTCTTTCATAGCCTTGATCATGGCATAATAGGAGTTGCGGTGAGGGCAGCCGGAACAGAAGGTCAGCAGGCGCTCAACCTTAAGAGATTCGGCCTTTTCATTAATATCCAGGCCGGGGCAGGCTTCTATCTTCTCACCGAGAACATATGAAAGTGCTTCACGGACCTGGTCAGGTGAGAGGTCCCCAACCCTGGGGACCAGGCCATCCTCCTTGCCGAACACAAAGGGAGGGTTCTCCATCATGCTTGCCTGAACTCTGACCCCGTTCTCAATAATGGGTTCCAATTCCTCCAGGACCAGGACCCGTTCGGTGCTCTCCAGGGTCTTCCTTATCTTGTCCCCGGGAATCGGATGGGCCGTGGAAACCTTGAGGCGTGTCAGATCCAGGTCATGTTTTTCCAGGACCTCCATCAGGTAGTCCCACGCGAGAGAGGAAGCGATGACACCTACCTTGGTCCCCTTTTCAGTAAGGATATTGAGGTGGTCCGCGACAGTGGCCGTTTTCTTAACCCGATCAAGAGCTTCCTGATGCTGTTTCCGACACCGGATGGATCCCGCTTTGGTGTATTTATCTATATTGAAATCGAAGTGGGCCTTCTGACGCAGGCGGCGGACCTCGCCCAGGGTCACCTTGCTGTAGGTGTTGGACAGAACTGTCGTACTGCGAAGGAAAACCGGGCCGCCTATCTCCTCTGAAAGTTCGAAAGCATACCTGGTAAAATCCAGCAGCTCCTGGGGATTAGCGGGAACCAGCATGGGAGCTGAAGACAGAAGAGCGTAGTATCTCGAGTCCTGCTCAACCATCCCGTAATAGACGTTGGGATCATCACCAACGTAGATGACCAACCCCCCTACGGTGCCGGAAGCAGCCACCGAAAGGATAGAGTCGGAGGCTACGTTCAGCCCTGACATCTTCATGGTAACGAGAGTTCTGAGACCCGCCCAGGAATTGCCAGTTGCAATATCAAAGGCAACCTTTTCGTTTATGGCCCACCTGGCCTGGATCGGGGAATCCACAGACTTGAGAATCTCGATGACCGGGGTGGTGGGAGTACCCGGATACCCGGTGACCAGGGATACACCGGCCTCGACACAACCACGCGCAATTGATTCATTCCCGGAGAAAAGAACGTCGGCACCTGGGCTGTCAATGGTGATGAAGGATTTCATAAAAGAGGGTTATTTGAGCAGAGATGATATTTCTTTGAACTGAGATGTCCCTGCCTTCTCGAGGATCTGAAAAGCGACGGTTTCGGAGGAGGTTATAACAGCGCCCGCCCGCTCCATGAACCTCATCGCAGCGTCCCGGTTTCCATCAATGCGGGAGCAGACAGCATCCCATGGAAGATGCACGGTGTAGCCCATATCCAGCAGGTCTGTGGCGGTCTGAAGAACACAGATATGAGCCTCCATGCCGGTGAGGATAACCTTGCGCCGGCCAAGTGCATCGAGAGCGCGGGTGAACGGCTCCTCGCCGCAACAGGAGAAATAGATCTTTTCCACCGGCTCCACACCCGCAAGCTCTGATGAAAGAGCTTCCACTGTGGGGCCAAGACCTTTCGTGTACTGCTGGGTCAGGATAATGGGAATGTCATGCAGTTTCGCAGCACGGATGAGAACACCGATAGCGGCCTCCACCTGCTGGCGCCTATCCATTACCCTGGCCAGCCTCTCCTGGACATCGACCACTACCAGAACTGCTTCGGACGCTTTGAGCCTCATTTTATCGATCATTTTTTACCTCAGGAAAAACGGTGGACCGTTAATTCCACATTGAGCATTCAGGATTGAGCATTGAAAAGCGGAATAGCACCAATTAATCCTCAATCCTCAATTCGCAATACTCAATTACTCGCTTTTCGCTTCAAGTGAATCGTAGCCAAGGCGGTTGGAAATTTCCTCGCACGCCCTCTTGATCAAGGGGACGTACTCTTTCCTGATCTGTTCCACACTCATGCGCACCGAGGGAGCTGATATGGAAATGCCTCCCACAGCCTTGCGTGTATAGTCGAAAATGGGAGCACCGACACACCTTACACCCTCATCCCACTCTTCATCGTCCACCGCATACCCGAGTTCCTTGACGAGGACCAGGTGTTCCATGAGTTTTTCCCGATCGGCGATCGTATTGGGCGTGAACTTTTTCAGCTCTTTTTTGCCCAGAACCTCATTGATCGTTTCCGATGTCTCGTATGCTAACTGGGCTTTTCCTATGGCGGCGCAGTAGGTGGGCACACGGCACCCGACACGGGAGAGAACACGCACAGTGTGGTTGGATTCCACCACGTCAAGGTAGAAAGCGTACCGGTCCTTCAATATGCCGATATAGACGTTCTCGTTAACCTTATTGTTAAGTTCCTCCATTACAGGGCGAGCTACCCGCAGAAGGCCCGTATGGCGAATATAGGTCTGCCCCAACTCCAAAGTTCCGAGGCCCAGACGATAGTTGTCAGTTGCCCGGTTTTGCTCTATGTATCCCCTGCTCTCGAGGGTCGCAAGAATACGAAAAATGTTGTTTTTGTGAAGCTTTAGCCTGCGTGACAGTTCAGTTATCCCCAGTTCATCCTCTTCCGCGTGGAACGCTTCCAGAACGTCCAGAGCATGATCCACCGACAAGATAATGTAATCAGATTTTTTCCTTTTGGTCTGGGTCATATCTCCCTCCGTACAGGACCCAAAGTGGCGATAATTGAGCATTCAACCGAACGCTCCGTGCCACCGGCGTCGCATACCCTGCCGGGTTCTACAGGGATGTTCATCGGCCAGAAGTCCCTCCCCCAAAGGCAACGATAGTGTTAACTTCCCTACCGCTTTGGCCCTGGATCAGTAACATCAGCCAGAAAATTAATTTTGAGATCGAATCGTAATTTGACAATCCTGGAATTGTATTGGTGGTAGAAAGATAAGTCAAGAACCCTGAAACGGCAGCAGATTTAACCTGCTGCCGTTTCAGGGTCTGGATAATGTTCTCTGGGCTTAAGACACATTATTTACAGAATCAATTTAATGTCAGGATTTCGCAAGCGGAGGATGCAACATAAAAAAACCGAGCATAACCCGGTTTCTTTATTCCTGCGCCTTACCTATGAGATACCCCATTTTCCTGGAAACCTCGTTGGCATGATCAATAACTGCGGGGATAATCTCCTCAGTAATTTTCCCTTCAGGAAACCTGTCAGACGGCCCGCTGACAGATATGGTACCCTGTATCTTGCCATAATAATCCAGGATTGGAGCCGCGACACACTTCAACCCCAGTGTCCACTCCTGATTGTCTACCGCGTACCCGCTCTCCCCGACCTTGTTGATCTCGGTCTTGAGTTTACGTTTGTCGGTAATGGTCTGTGGTGTCATTTTGTCGAGGACCATGGTCTCAAACAGCTCTTCCACCTGGGTTTCCTCCAGGTAGGCGAGAAACACCTTGCCGGTAGCCGTACAATGGGGGGATACCCTGGTTCCAAGGCGCGAGACCACCTGGATCGTCTGGTCCGCTATAACCTCATCCAGATAAAAAACGTAATCACCGCGTAAAACCGCCAGATAGCTGTTCTCTCTTAGCTCAGTTGAGAGAGCCTCCATCTGCGGATGGGTTACAGACAGCAGACTGGTGTGCCTCAGGTAGGCCTGTCCAGCCTCGAAAGCTTTGAGACCCATCCGGTAGTTGCCAGTTCGGGAGTTCTGCTCAACGTAGCCACGGCTTTCCAGGGTTGCCAATATACGAAAAACATTATTCTTGTGCAGATTAAGCAGCTTGGCGAGTTGGGTCACCCCAAGTTCAGGTTCATCCGCTCTGAACGCCTCTAGGACATCAAACGCATGATCCACGGAGTGGATGATATAATCACTCTTTTTTCTCTTGATCATCCAAACCTCAGAATCACGGCCTATGAAAATTCCCTGGTAAAAAAAACGGGGATGCCCCTCCAGGAGGGGGGGCAAACCAGAGGAGCATCCCCTTTCCCATCGCTGGGAACCTAATGATCACTTCTCAGAATTCTCACTCCGCTGTCCGCTTCACCCTGATCGGGTCGTTGATGCCTGACCTGCGTCCCATCTCAAGCCGGTCAATCCTTTCCTGGACAGCGTGAAGATAACGTCCCGTACCGTCCCATAGTTCCTTGAAGCGCCTGTAAGTCTTGAGCGCATCGTCAGTCCGGTGCATCTGCTCGTAAACGAGACCCAGATGCATGTAGGCTTCGGGCAGCTCGGGCCTCTGGTGGATGACCTGCTCGTAGGCCATGGCCGCATCCTGAAGCCTGGGTTTCTTTGTCAG
Source organism: bacterium (assembly GCA_022865845.1). Classification (GTDB taxonomy): domain Bacteria; phylum BMS3Abin14; class BMS3Abin14; order BMS3Abin14; family BMS3Abin14; genus JALHUC01. Next base: position 7,305 of record JALHUC010000465.1, read on the forward strand.
GACCTCCAGACCCCGTATCGGTTGCTCGTCGAACAGGTAGGCGGATCCGAGATTGAGCAGCGCCTCGACAAAGTCGGGCTTTATGAGAATCGCCTTTTTGAAGCACTTCTGGGCGTTCGGGTAGTCTTTCATCTCGAAGTAGGCGGTACCCATGTTGTTGTGGGCCTCGGCGAACTTACTGTCCTTCCTGATGGCCTTCTTGTAATACTCGATGGCCGGAATGATCTTTTCATCGTCGAAGAGCTGGTTGCCCTTCGTCCAGTAATCGTGTGCTGCGGGGTCTCTCGTAAATCGATCTTTCATATGTTTTCCTCTGAAAAAAAGTTTTAGGTTTTGGGTTTGGTGTTTTGGAGTTGTTTAACTCAAAACACAGAACTCAAAACTCAGAACTGATAAATTAACTGTATTCCAGGTACTCACTCAGTATCTTGCATCCCAGTACCTGTGCCAGATCGCACAGAAAATTATCAACGTCACCGACATCCATATCTTTGAGGACAACTTCCAGGGTTTTTCCATCGGAGGAAAAATACAGAGTGGGTAGTTCCCAGCTTTCCGGCGTCCACCGTCCGCCCCTCTCTCCGAGAGGCGTGTAGGTCCCCGGGTGATCTTCCAGGGTCTTCATCTTTTCCTGGATCTCCTCGAGGGTGAGCTTCCGTTCAAATTCCAGAACTTTAAAGTTGAAATCGTCTAACATTTAAGTGCGCCTCCCCCTTCTGTGATTTTATTTTCGCCGTACCATCCATGTTCCGCAGGGCGGATTTATTTGCTAACCTGTTGATGGATATGAGAAATTCCAACCGCTCCCGTGGTGTGACACTGCTGCTCCCAGAGTGGAGAAAGACAGGTGGAGAGGGACGCTGAGCCCCTCTCCACCCGGGTGTTTCTACTTCTCGGCGGCAAGATCTCTCTTGGTCTTCCGACCAAGGTAGATCCTGTTCGGGTCACAAACCATCCGCGCGATCTTGATCTCCTCGTGCAGAGGCACAGCGAAGGGCTTGAAGTCCTTGGCGGTCTTCAGTTTCCAGCTGACGTTATCCCTGACAAGCTGCTCGTCGACGCCGGGGAAGATCTCCGCCATCTCCAACTCGCCCGTCTGGGGGTTGCTGCGGAAGATACACAGGTCGGACACAATGGTCGTGCCGCTGCCGCGGAAGAGGCCCATGTGCCAGCGGTCCTCGGGGGTGCCGATGGGACCCCTGCTTCCGGTAACTGAGGTAATGTACTCGTTCACCTCGGGGAAGCGCCTCTTCTCCTGAACCATCATGGCGAGACCCATATCAGCATACGAGGCGATGTTGTTGGCGCCTCCGGAACCGGCGAAGCGCACCGCGGGACCGGGCTTGCCGTCGTCACGGGCGTTCTTTGAATAGTAGCCGCCCATAGCGGTGGAGTTCAGGTTCCCGTACTTGTCACACTCGGCGCCGCCCAGCATCCCGAAGGTGCAAAAACCGCGCTGGGCGTAGGTACCGAAGGTGTCGGCCATGTTCGACAGGCCGCCGGCCATATAGCCTCCCCGTGCTTCGGACACGGAGATAGGAACCTCGATGAGTTTGGGATCGAGGATCCCCGCCTCCATGATAATCATGCCATGGGGCGCGTAGGTGTGCTGGGCCATCATGCACCCGATCATTGGCAGCCCGGTGCCGGCGAAGATGAACGAATAGTCGTAGGTCTGCCGGGCCGCGGCGATGGTCAACAGCTCCATCGTCGTGTACTTCTCTGGGTCGACCCCTTTTTCCTTACAGTAGGCTTCGTACTCAGTGTCATCGACATGAGTCCAAGCCTTGGGATCGCTCTGTCTAATAACGGACATATCTTACCTCCTCTATTGGCAAGAAGACTCAACCAAAGCCTTACAGGGGCCTGGCCAGTCCAGGCTTATAGCCGTACAAAGCATCGGCCCGAAGTTCGAAGAGCCTCTGGAGACCCTTGGTTCCGGTGATCGTGGGATACCCATCACCCGGGCGCGTGGACAGGAAGGACCACTCGTCCTCCATGACCCAATTGAACATGAATTCTTTGACCTCTTCCTTGGGCTTCCTGTTGAGCTGTGCCCAGTTCCGCCAGAAGTCCCAGTCATAGTCATAATAGTAAGATACCTGACCGGGGAAGCCGCCGAAAGGCTGCTCGACGATGGCGTCAATGAACATCATCGAAATGGTATTGGAGTACGGCTGAGCGCGGAGTTCCTCCTCGCTGACGACCTTCTCACACTGGACGATGACGTTCTTGGCCGCAATAGCCTGCTCGGCGTCAGGACCCAGGATACCTTCGATCCGCGTAGTACCCCTCTCACCAACCCTCTGGGCGAGGATAATGGTCACCTCGGGAAGGATGGGTGGAACCAGAATAACCTTGACACCCTTGTTGCCCGTGTAGGCCGTTGATTCGCGAATCTGCTCCAGGGCATTGGTCTTGTTGGAGGTGGCATCGCCGCCTTCAAAGGCATGGGGGCGCAGGCCCCAACCATCGAAGGGATCCTCGATAACCGCAGCCCTTGCGGGAGCGATGGAGGGATGGATCCAGGACCCGTCGGCCTTTTTGCCGCGGAGCCCCATCTTGGCGAAGGTATCGTGTTCCATCAAGCTGGTTCCGAACTCGGCCATCAGCGGCGCGAAAGGCCAGCCGTAGCGGCCTGCAACCGTCCTGAGGCCGTAGCCGTAGTTGGAATAGTCCTCTACGTCGATGGTCCCGTCCTGGATGGAGCGGCGGATGTTGAACGCCACCGGCTGAATGCCCTCAAGGCCGATATACGTCGTGTCCAGCAGCTTCACCAGACCTGCACCAGCCCAGAAATCGACGATCGATGCTCCACCGTTCATGGTCGCGAACAGATCGCCGATATTCTGGCGGATAACCTCACGGGCCAGGGCGAATGGTTTCTTGGTGTAGCTGAAGCCGCCCGGGCAGATGCATGTGCCTGGTTTGACGAAGGTCTTCACTGCATCCGAGAGGGACATGATCTTGTCTTTTCCCCTCATAAAAGTGGGGATAGTCGCCTCTGCCATAACCTATTCTCCTTTCATCCAAATCTTGGCTGATAAAGCCGTTTAACTCTTGAGTTCCACCCTGCGGTTCCAGGTCGCGCGGAGGATCCGGTCCATCCGGTCCCTGCTGTCCCTGGAGTTCTCCAGAATGTCGGAGAAGTGACGAATGCCGGTCTTGATCTCTTCTTCAATGATGTTCAATGTCGTCTCGTCACTGATCCTACTGATCTCCGTCTCAAGCGTCTCAAGGGTCTCGGGCACCCTCCTGAGAGGGATGCGCATGTCGTTGTAGGCAACGGCGACGATAGTCATGTCCCATGTTGCGGCAATGACCTTTTGCCAGGTCTCCAACGACTCCTTAGGCTCGACAAATTCCGACAGTCGTTGGTCTTCTGGGACTATCCGAGCCTTTATGCGTTTGTGCTGCTCCATATTTACACCTCCTTCCGTTATAGGACTTTTTGTTTTTTCATTCAGTGTGCTGTTTCGAGCATTAATCTATTTGTTAATAGAGTCGCAAAAAGTCCATTCGTGGCTTTTTGCTCCACGGAAAACGAAAAGTGTCATTTCCGTTTTCCTTACAAATCAATGACTGACATCGCTGGTCATTGATTTGGGCGCCCCACTGGGGCGCGTTGATGACTTTTTACGAAGTCATCAACGCTCTGATATTACTTCTTGCGCCTGTCATCAACACGGGCGCTGGCAGTCTTGCCTTCTCCGGACGTGGCGCGGGGCAGTTCGTCCGGACCGATGAGATCCAAGACCTTGGGGTTCACATCGGTGACACCCTTGACTGCGTTTTTCATCTCGACCTTCAAGCGGTCCACCAGAGCGCTGTCGCTGAGGAACGCTTTGTCCTTGAGCTCTACCCTCAGGGTGAAGAAGTCCATTCCCCTCTTGTCGGTCTCGACGATGATGCGGAAGTTGGCCCCCATCTCGGGGAACGGCGACAGAGCCTCTTCAACCTGGCTCGGGAAAACAATAAGGCCAGAGATGGAAACGGCGTCATCGGAGCGTCCTTTGATGGCCGCCATCCTGGGATGGGTCCTGCCACAGGCACAGACTTTCCAGGTCAGGGATGCCAGGTCCCGGCTCCTGAAGCGGATGAGAGGGGTGCCCGTGTTAACCAGGTTGGTCCACACCATTTCCCCATCCTCACCGTCGCCCAC
>JALHUC010000047.1 GCA_022865845.1 bacterium
CACCTTCGGCCAGCGCCTCTTTGATCTGCCAAAGGTGAGCAGGCATGAACTGGTTTATATCCTCGGTTTTGACACGGCGCCACTCGTTTTTCTCGTAGGTGAACTTCTTTTCTTCCGGAACGGGCAGCTTCTCCAGACAGATGATCCTCACCTTGTCCGCACCGCAGCGCACCGCGGAACGGGCCACATCCATGGCCACATTGCCACCGCCTATGATCAGGACCTCACCCGGAAGCTCCATCCCGCCGCCAATGACCACCGTTTCCAGGAAATCCCGACCGTCCAGGAACCCTTCTTTTTCATCACCGGTGTGGGGCAGAATAATGGACCGCATGGCGCCAAGGGCGAGATAGATGCCATTGAACCCCTGTTTCTCCACATCCTGGAGTGTAAAATCCTCCCCAAGCCTCATTCCGAACTTCAGGTCCAGGTCCAGTTCGAGGATCCTGTCCACTTCACGCTTATAAATGTTCCGGGGCAATCTGTACTCCGGGGCGTAGATAGCAGGCGTCCCTCCCCCGAACTCACGGCCTTCGAAGACCGTGACGTCAAACCCGAAGAGTTTCAGGTAAAGAGCCGCGCTCAGACCCGAAGGCCCAGCCCCGATCACAGCAACCTTCTTGCCGACCGCCTCAACTCCCTTGTCCAGTTCCCTGCGGTAGAAGTTATAGGATCTTTCGGAATTGTCGTCCACGAACCGCTTCAGAGCGCAGATGGCCACCGATTCACCGTCCTTGCCGCGGTTGCATTCCTGTTCGCAGGGGTGATGACAGATCCTTCCGATGGTCCCTGGAAAGGGGCATACCGACTCAACCAGTTCCAGGGATTCAAGGTCTTTCCCTGCCGCGGCAAGGTGAACATAGTGGGAGCATGGCACGCTGCCCGGACAGGCCTCCTGGCAGGGGGGCTTGAAGTAGAAGGGGCCTTTTCTGGAATCGATGATGGCAAGGAACCAGACAAGAACAAAGGACAAGGTAAGGATCGACAACCCCCAGCTCCACTTCTGGTAGGTTGCAAGGATAAGGCCGATGCTCAGAGGGGCCATGGCAAAGAAGTAGGTGCCGATATACCTGCGGCCCGAGTACCAATGGCCCAGTCCCGGGAATATGGCAGACAGGACGGGTGCCCGCTGACGACGCCAGCGCTTTTCTCCCTCGAGGAGCAGCAGGTCCTTAAGATCCAGGCGCCCGATACACTGGAAACACTGCCTGGCTTCCATCTTGTTGGTGACGGAGCAAACGTGACACTCCCTGTATCCTTCCAGACTGAGCTGGCTGCTCATCTGGTCTCTTCCCTGCCTTGAAGCTTCACAAAAATTACCCTTTTTCGAGGACCATCGAACTCGCAGAAAAAGATCCGCTGCCATGTGCCCAGAACAAGCTTGCCGCCATCAATAATCACCGTTTCCGAGGGCCCTATGAGACTGGCCTTTATGTGAGCGTCCGAGTTGCCTTCCATGTGGGAGAAGTTCCAATCCCCGGGTATCAGCCGCTGCAGGCCCATCACCATGTCTTCTGCCACTGAAGGGTCAGCGCCTTCGTTGACTGTGATCGCCGCGGTTGTATGGGGACAGTACAAAACACAAAGGCCGGAAGGAATGCCGGCCTTCCCGACAACATCCTCGATAGATGATGTAATGTCCACCAGCTCTTCCCTCCGTCTGGTGGACACAGGAATCCTGTGCATACCCCTCCTTTTTTAAACCTGTCGACTATAGCCAATCGACCTTTCAAAGTCAAAAGGAATCGGCCAAACTAATTGCAATAAAAGGGGAAATATGATATCCATCGCCCTAAACCTAACCTCTTGGAAGAGGTTTATTCACGGCTTTAAAGGCTACCGTCGAGCAGCCTCAAGGGTGGTCATCAAGGAGGATCACGTTGAGCAATAAACATCCGAGATCGCGCCACAAACGCCTTGAGACTCTTAACCTGGTTTCCTTGAGCCACAAGGATCCCGATGGCCGTGTTGACCTGGAGATCGTAGGTCGGTCCCTTGATCTTTCCGAAGGAGGCATCCTCCTTGAGTGTTCCCAACCCGTTCCGTCAGAGAACAAAGAGGTAGAGGTCATCCTCGGCATCAGGGATCACGTCATCCAGATCACAGGTGAGATCGTCCACATGAGGGAACTCGATGATGAGATGGTAGGGCTGGGCATAGCCTTCAGGGATATATCTGCCGAAGACGCCCGCATTATCACCGAATTCATGAACGAGGACGAGTAACCCCTTGGCAGACCTGACCCATCTGGACGAGAAGGGTCGCGCCCGGATGGTGGATGTGGGCGGCAAGGACGCTACACATAGAACCGCCACTGCGAGAGCCGAAGTGCTGCTCTCACCCGAAACTCTGGGTGTTGTCCTGGATGGCGGTGTACCCAAGGGTGACGTGTTTGCAGTCGCCCGCATCGCCGGGATCACCGGCGGCAAAAAAACCTCCGAACTCATTCCACTCACTCACCCCATCGGGATCGATTCCCTGAAGGTCGATGTCGTTCCTGACAAAACCCTGCCCGGCATCCGTATCGAGGCCACCGCCACCACCACCGGAAAGACAGGAGTGGAAATGGAAGCCATGACCGCCGTGTCTGTTGCCGCCCTTACCGTTTATGACATGCTGAAGTCCCTGGAGAAGGGTATCAGGATCACCGACGTGAGTCTGGTGCATAAGGCGGGGGGGAAGAGCGGTGAATATCACGCTAAATAAGGGGAGGTAATGCGGCTTGTTATAGCACGCC
>JALHUC010000466.1 GCA_022865845.1 bacterium
ATGAGGATGGTATGCCGTTCCGCCCGTTCCTACATGAACGAGGATCTCTCCTCGGATCCGGTATATGTGCTGGCGTTCCGATTTTACGGCGTGGCAGCTGTCGGCCTGGGTCTTTACGCCCTCTACCAGGTCCTCCAGGCGTTCTGATACCTGAAACGATGGGGTTTAGACCTGGACCTAGTGCCAATGGCAATCCTGGTGCCTAGACCTTGACCTTGTGCCTGATAAGATCTTACTAGGACTACGACTAGGTCTAAGACTTTTTTTCGACCAGGACTAAGGCTGAACCACAAAAGGAGTATCCCATTGTCCGATATCTACCAGATCACCTATGACGTTCGTCCTTACGAGGCAGGCTATCAGAAAACACTCCAGCCTGAGGCCCTTCTAAACTATTTTCAGGATGCTGCCTTTAAGCATAGCCTCTCACGGGGTTTTTCCGCCTTTCATCTGTTGAAAAAGGGGCTCACCTGGGTCCTGTCCCGATACCACATCAGGGTGGAGCGATATCCAACTATCGGTGAGCAGGTCCATGTTCGGACCTGGTATCCGGGCCCACAGAAGCCTTTTTATCTGAGGGACTGGGAGGTCCTGGATGACAACGGCACGGCTCTCGCCCAGGCAACCAGTTCCTGGCTCATTCTTGATGTTGGAACCATGAAACCAGTAGATGACAACGGCTTGCTGGATGGACTGGAGCAGAGGTCTGTGAGAGCCATTGAGGACCCCTTTAACCCACTGCCTGAATTCAAGGAATCCCACTTCGAATCCAGGTTCTGTGTGAGACTTGGTGATACCGATATGAACCGGCACGTTAACCACGTCCATTACGTTCAATGGGCTTTGGAATCGGTGGCTCGCCATGCATCGGAGGGAACGGTTCCTCTTGAGATAGAAGCGGGTTACAGGGCCGAGGCGCGCTCCGGGGACACTATCATTGCCCATGCCCGGGATATGGGAGGAGGATTTTTCGGACACCGGCTCGTGCTGGAGTCGGACGGCAAGGAGTTGACGAGGCTGAGGACGAGGTGGGGTTAATTCAGTAGCCAGTAGCCAGTAGGCAATGCCTGTGCATTTTCCATTTATGGTAGAGTGAACCTATGACATTCCATGAGAACAATCCAGAAAAAGGGCAGGATCCTATGAAGGAAAATTTTTCTTTCAGCAGCGTTATTGCGTTCATGAAGACCGGTATCTGGCGGACCCGCCGTGGTGATGTTCATTCCCCGACCTGGTTTCTTATCAAGGTCCTGCGCGTTCTCCTGCTGACCTTCCGCGGTTTCGTCGAGAACAAGTGCCAGCTTCGCGCCAGCTCTCTCACCTTTTACTCCCTCCTGTCTATCGTTCCCGTTATGGCCATGGCTTTCGGTGTGGCCAAGGGGTTCGGTTTCCAGAAAACGCTTGAAAGGGAGATCGGCAAGGTTCTCAGCGCCCATAGCGAGATCGCCGGCCAGATCATGAACTTTGCCAACAGCCTCCTGGATAATACAAAAGGCGGGCTGGTGGCGGGGATCGGGTTCGCCTTTCTGGTCTGGGCCGTCCTGAAAGTGCTGTCGACCATTGAGCAGAGCTTCAACGAGATCTGGGGTGTTCAGGAACCCAGAAGCTGGGTCCGGAAGGTGAGTGACTACCTGTCCCTCATGTTCCTGTTGCCGGTACTTTTCCTGCTTTCCAGCGCCGCTACTGTGGTCGTCGCCAGCCAGATCCAGGCGGTCGCAGGCAAAGTCGGGTTGCTCGGCTATCTGGGCCCGCTGACGCAGGTCTTGATCCGGTTGCTGCCCCTTTTGGTCATCTGGTTAATGTTCACCCTGCTTTACATTTTCATGCCCAACACCCATGTGCGGATCCGCCCGGCCCTCATCGCCGGGATAGCCGCCGGGACCGGCTTTCAGCTTTTCCAGTATTTCTATGTCACCTTCCAGATCGGCATGGCCAGGTACAATGCCATTTACGGCAGCTTCGCGGCGCTTCCCCTGTTTCTCATCTGGCTTCAGGCCAGCTGGATGATCGTCCTGTCGGGGGCGGAACTGTCCTTCGCGACTCAGAACGTGGACACCTATGAGTTCGAACCCGACGCAAACCTGGCCAGCCCGGCTTTCCGCAAGCTCCTTGCCTTGAGGATCGTCAACCTGGTGGTGGAACAGTTCTCCATTGGTCAAAAACCGCTGGACGAGGATGCCATCGCCCGTGAACTGGGCATCCCTATCAGGCTTCTGCGTTACCTTCTCCATGACCTTTCGGAAGCCGGGGTGATTACCTCGGTGAGGCTGGCCCGGGAAAAGGTCTTTGCATACCAACCCGCTTTCGATCCCGAGGCGATGACCATCGCCACCGTTCTCGATTCCCTGGAGAACACGGGGACCGACAACCTGCCTGTACTGCGATCCCCTGAACTGGATCAGATCAGGAGATCAATGGAGATCTTCAGTGAGGAGAACCGGGCGTCGGAGGCCAACAGGCTGCTCAAGGAAATTGGTGAAGGAAAGTCCAGAGCCCAGAGTCCAAAGTCCAAAGTCTGAAACCCGGAACTCAAAACCAGAAACCAAAACCTGTTTTTTGGAGAACTCCATGGCATACAATCCGGACCTTGAAGGGCTGGATCATGGTCGATGGAAGCCGCTGGGAGGATCCCGATAAGCTGGAAACATGGCTGGCGACAGGTAGAGACTTTGCCCTGACACTGCCAGCTAAATGAGACGTATGTCCGTGGGCCGGCGGACCGTGCATCCGGTAGAATAATTAGAGCCTGGTTTTTTCTCTACACTCTACACCCTACACTCTGCACTGATTTTTTTGGCCTTCCCCTTGCACTACCCTTCCTATTCGCCACCAAAAACTGGCGAGGAAAGGAGGTGATGAGGGTGAAGTACGAAGAAAACAGGGTTGACGAGATGGTATTGGCGCTGATGCATCTGACGACTTTTAAGGAGTCGTCCGGATACCGGACGTGGAAAAACCACGACTGGGAAGTTTTGGATCGACTGCATCAGAAGGGGTTTATTGGGAACCCCAAGAGCAAGGTTCGCTCGGTGGATCTGACCAAGGAAGGGCAACAGAGGTCAGAGGAGCTGTTTAAAAAACAGTTTTCCTAATCCTTGTCTTTTCTGAAAATTGTCCGACATTTCGGACCACGACGGGCTGCCCCAGGGCAGCCCGTTTTTTTCAATGGGTAGCTGTCCGAATGCCGGACGGAAATGGTATGGAATCGGCTATTCAGTGCAGTGGTGCAAAGGTGCAGTAGTGCACTCATGCACCTGTTTTCCTGCACTCCTGCACTTTAATTCCTGGACTACGACCAGGACTATTATTTCTATTACTTCTCCTATTCCAACTTGGGGTGCTATCCTGTTATGATATGCGCACAGCTATTGTTCGCAGGAGTGTGAGATGAAACATGTTTATCCCATTATATCAGGGGTCGTCTGGACGGTAGTACTGCTTATCCTCTACCGGATGCCCATCGGCGCACAAGGAGCTGATTGGCGTCTCCCCCTCTTTCTGGCCATCTCATGGGTCCTGGGTCTCGTTCTGATAGCCTGGGTCGTCTTTGGCAGACAAGTGGACCCGACAAAAGGGATATTAATCACAGTCGACGAAAATACCGGATTGGCAAACCGTAGAGCGTTCCAGGGGCACGTCGAACCGCTGCTCAAGGCCGCTGTACGGTTCGTCGAAAAGAGCCTGGTGGTGATCCTTAACATCAACAACCTGGACAGGATCATCGCAGACGAAGGCGATGAAGTGGCAGAGGAGATCGTTATCCATGTTGCCCAGGCCTTCCTCGATTCTCTACGTGGATCGGACATCCTTGCCCGGTACGACAAGGATGAACTGGTGGCGTTTCTTCCCAAGGCATCCGCAGTGTTTTCGGAAACGGTGACAGAACGGATCATGATGAACGTGGCTGCTCAGCGCAGGGAGATGGAAAGCCCTCAGGATCTCAATGTGAGTATTGGCTATGCGGAATTCGACCCCGTGGCGCCGCAATCCCTCGATTATCTTATCAGACAGGCTTACAAGGATATGATCCGAAGTATGGGAGAGACTAACGCCAATTCTGACAGCGAGGACGAACCCAGCCGTGAACCCGAACCAGAATCCTGAACCTCTTTCGCGAACCTGGGTCTGATTTATTATATCTCAGGTTAATTTTTCCCGATCACTGACTACTGATGACCGATTACCGATTTGAATCCCGGCCGCACCTATACCCTCACAGATAATAAAGGGGAATCTACCCTATATTACCAGCTTGTCAGGGAACTGGCTGACAGGTTCCTGGACATCATTCCCGATGAAGTTGTCCTCCGTGAAAGTATCCGTAACGCCTCCACCTGGAAAGGTGTTCTGAGGAGATTGTCCCGGCGTGAGCGCCATGTCGGGAAGATCCTGCGGGACCTGGATAATGTTCTAACCCCTTTCCTCACAGGTGTTAACGAACACCTCCTAACCCTTTCCTTGACCGACCGACTCGACCGGACAATGAGGACCAGCAGGGATCAATACCTTTTTTACATGCTGGAAATCGAACTGACCAACCGCATAAACCGTGACAGCTTTTTAAAAGCCCCGTGGCGAATGGCACTCATCGCGCACTGTCTGCGTGATTTCAGGAAAGGTTGCCAATCAAAGCGGGGAGAAATAGAGGATCAGTGTACACACTGCGACCTGGATTGTTATGTACACATGGGGTCTGAGCTTTTGGATCGGTATCAGATCAATCCCTTCATATCGGTGTCTATGGATCACCAAAGGTTATTCAAGCATTTGAATAATGATCATCCCGAGATGGGGGTTCTCGGGATCGCTTGTGTCCCGGAGTTGGTAATGGGAATGAGGTTGTGTGAGGGTTTGGGTATTCCGGTTGTGGGAATCCCTCTTGACGCCAACAGGTGCTCACGCTGGCTGGGGGAGTGCCTCGAAACGACCTTCAGCCTGAAAGAGTTGGAGGAACTGGTAAAACCCAGCGTCTAGTGTCTGGTTTCTAGTGTCTGGAAGGGGCCAGAACCTAAAACATGAACCACAGAACATAGAATATGGGCCATATCCGGAAAAGTAGCACCAAAAAGTGTTGGTTTGTTTTTCCTGCAGTCTGCTTTCCGGGTTTTTCTTCGGGTTTTTCCAGACACCAGACACCAGAAACTAGACACTGCCTTTCCTCCTCCTATCCATTATTCGGGTCCGGCGATCCCTGAGTCCCATCCAGAATTCATCGTATTCCTGGCGTCTGTCCATAGTCCGACCGCGCCGTTCGAACAGGCTGAACCGTCGGTCCCCGCTGCTGCCTCGTCTCTCCTCTTCCC
>JALHUC010000467.1 GCA_022865845.1 bacterium
ATCGGCATTGGAGTTCAGAGTCCAGCGTCCAGAGTTCAGAGGGGGAAATCATCTGATACGGAGACCCGGGGACTCGGGGAAAATGCTGCATGGGCGCTTGGGAGCACGGGAGCGAGGGTGTAAAAGGCTGTGATTCAATATCCGTTATTAACAAAATGGCTTAGATCTCGGGTAAAAGCTCGATCCAATCATACCCGAACATATGCCTAAAGGTTCGCATAACTAACGTTATGACAAGTCGGCGTCGTAGAAGATGGCTGGTCAACTCGTCCCTCCCAAAGGCAGTGAAAAACGTCGCTTTTATAGAAAAGGTGTTTACCCCTCGATCCCGGGTCCTAGCCCGGAATGACGAATTGGAATCAGGATTTCCCCATCCCTTTCATCCCCTTCATCCCTGTTAACTTGCTTTTGGACGGGATCGCTTCCGTCGTCGCCTTCGGCTGTGCCGCGACAAGTCGCATGCGTATCAGCTCGCGATGACCCGTCATCATGCGCGATTGAACGGACCCGGAATGACGTTTACTGAGTTGTTTTTTCCCGCCCTTCGCCCTACGCTCTCCGCCCTGAATTTTTCATTACCCCATCAAACGGTTCCCCACAGCTGTTACAGTTCCCAGCCTTCGTAATGTTGAGCTCTTTTACCCCAAAACCTGCTCTTCGAATAAGCACGCACCCGCAGCTGAAACATTTTGTTTCATCGCTCCTCCCTGGAACATTCCCCAGATATACATATTTCAGTCCGGCCTCCTCCCCTATTCGACCCGCTTTTTCAAGGGTTTCGACGGGAGTCGGGGGCGCATCCTGCAGTTTATAGGTTGGGAAGAACCTTGAAAGATGCCACGGGATCCCCGGATCTACCGAGGCTATGAAGGATGCCATGAACTCCAGAGAGGCGCTGTCGTCGTTATAACCGGGTATCACAAGGGTGGTCACCTCGATCCACACACCGGCCTTGTGGAGGGTCCTGATGGTGTCCAGGACCGGCTGCAGGCCTGCACCGCAGACTTTACGGTAATGTTCCTCTGTGGCCCCCTTAAGGTCTACATTGGCCGCATCCAGGAAGTCGCCGGCGAGGGCTGCTGATTCTTCCGACATATATCCGTTGGTGACAAATACGTTGGAAAGACCTTCTATTGTAGCCTGTAATGCGCAGTCCCGTGCGTACTCCATGAAAACAGTCGGTTCGGTGTAGGTATAGGATATGGAGGCACACCCGGCCCTGAGAGCGTCTTGTACTACATCTGCCGGTGTTGAATCGTGTCCGGGTATGGGATCCATCAGAGGGGCCTGCAGGCTGATCTGGTAATTCTGACAGTGGCTGCAGGCCATGTTGCATCCTGCCGTGGCGATGGAATAGGAGCGGGTTCCGGGTTGAAAGTGGTAGAGCGGTTTCTTCTCGATGGGATCGATGTTGCGGGAAACCAGTTTTCCGTACACCAGTGAATACAGAGTACCGTCACGGTTTTCACGCACACGGCAAATTCCCCTTTTTCCCTTCTTTATGGTGCAGTAATGGGCACACAGCCTGCACCTTGTACTGGAATCCGGGTTTTTGTCGTAAAGGATGGCTTCAAACGGGGATTGCTTCGGCATGATTTACGGCCTCGCAATGACAAACTGGTGAGGATTCTGGTTTTAACAGTTCCTGGTCCTAAGTGCTATGTTTTTACTCCATTACTTCGACACCTGGATACCTGGATACAGCCTTACCTCAAGCCGTGGGATCGACAAGCTGTTTACACTGGGGGCAGCGTATGCGAACCTTCTTTTTCGAGTACAGGCGTTTGGCCTCAATAAACCCGGAGGCATCGCAGCCGGGACAGGTGACTCTGATCCTGGCCTCACGGTCCATGGCCATGGTTTGGTCCTGGCTGTCAGTTGAAACAAGAGGGACGTCTTCCGCCGGGGACCGCGGGAGTACTACCTGGATGATATGGCTTCCTATTGTTATTTTGTCGCCGTCCTGGAGAACGAACTCCTTGGTGAAGTGATCGTTGACAAAAATCCCGTTAAGACTATCAAGGTCCCTCACGCTTACCCTCCCCTCCTTTTCCTCAATGACTGCATGCTGACGGGATGCACCGGCATCACCCAGGACAAGGTCGGCTTCGTTACTTCGTCCGAGAATGAAGGGGAAGTGGTCCACGGTGACCCGCTTCAGTGTACGGACTTTGTCTCGAATAATGAGTTCCGGGAGTGGCTTGGTGAAGTGTTTATAAACGCCGCCGTGAAAATGGGCATCTCCTTCAAGGTAATCGGAAGCGGGAGTAGTGTTCATATCTTCGTAAATTCGAATTTGTGTCTGTTGCCCCCTGATCTGATAGACTTCTATTTTCTGAAAAAGATCCAGCCACTCCAGTCCCCCCGATGATTCGACGATCTGGTCGTAAAAGTACGCTTTCACTACCTGTCCCCCCTTGGCGAAAGCGAAGCTGAACCTTCCATCCTGAACCAGTGCAACCAGAGCGTCTTTACGGCCCTCCATGAGGTCAACGACCTGGTTCTCGATGCGGACAAATTCCGCTGAGCCCTGGGTTTCGGCCTGGCATTCCTGCAGAACCAGGAGGGACTTGATGAGAACGGGATCCGTTTTCAAAAAATAGAGACGGACCTTGGGATGCTGAGCGAGGTATACAAAGAACTCCCTGATCGTTGTGGATTGAATATCCTTAGGGCCTGAGAAAGTGCCTGCTGCGTAGGGTTTGCGCTGGAAGATGAGGAGGTAGCGTCTTTGCTCAATGTTCTCTTCTGTTGTCACACAATAACCGAATTCGAAATCGGCCAGGTCCCCCTCCCCTTTCAGGATCGAATCGAAAAGCGCAGGGTCAGGCGCTACTTCCTCAAGCTCGATGGAACCGAAGGGAAACGGTATTAAGATATCCTGCGTACCCATATTCGATCTCCTGCCATTGTGTCGGAAAATATAGACACGATGTGAAATTTTGACGGACTGTATTTACTGTACTTTATCTTGAGACATCCTTTTATGAGCCCTCAGGCGAATAAAAGATGTTAGCCTACGATGAGTTTGTTGAC
>JALHUC010000048.1 GCA_022865845.1 bacterium
GCTGCAGGCGTGATTGAAAGGACCCGGGATGACAATCAGTTTAACCTTTTTTCAGATTTTCTCCGCGACCTCTGCGGTTAAAAACAAAAAAATGGCTCCTCAGCGTTGGGGGTCGCCGAGGAGCCGGCTCGGTTAGACCGAGCTTGGGGGTGCGTCTCCGATCACGACAAGCGCGATCAGAGTTGGGGGCTGCTAATGAAATAAAACTTCTTTTTTCCTCTTTGTATGCTTCGTCTTTTTTCGTGTGCTTAAATATCGATCTCCGGAAGCCTGTTGAATCCCCTTCAGGTATTCATCCCTGCTGACAGCTTGTACCATCTTGACTCCGGTGCCGCTATTCTTGCCTTTGACTCGCGGCACTCTCCCAGCAAGGTTGAACATATCTACCGGACTTTCACCCCTGAAGTAACGAACAGTCTCCAAGGATTTCCCGGCTCCAACATGCCCATTTTCCAGGATCAATTTAAAGTACATCTTAAGCACCTTTCTGCATTAAGTGTAGCACAATTAGACATATGCAGAGCTCGTGCCAATGGATGAACCTTTTGTCAAAGAGCTTTAAGCGCCTAAATATAAACGATTTTATAAATTTTGCAAGATGTAAAATGCTATGATTCCTGATGGATGGTGAATTATTTGCATGTGCAGTAGACAATGTGTGCGCATTTATTACCC
Source organism: bacterium (assembly GCA_022865845.1). Taxonomy (GTDB): domain Bacteria; phylum BMS3Abin14; class BMS3Abin14; order BMS3Abin14; family BMS3Abin14; genus JALHUC01. The sequence goes on from JALHUC010000048.1 coordinate 676, forward strand.
ACCTCCAGAAATCTTTGCAGGAGATCCATTGATTTCCGGAGCAATATTCAAAACCCAGGAGCATGCGTTTAATTCAGGTACGCTACTGGATTTTGAATTCCTTGAGCTTATACTGCAGTGTCCTTCGGCTGATTCCAAGAAGTTTGGCTGATTCTGTCCTGTTGCCCCCGGTCATATCCAGGGTACTTAGGATCGCTTCACGCTCAAGATCGCTCAGGGGCCGCCCAGGGATAATTCCGGAGGATGGAGCGTTCCCCTCCTCCGTGATATGGCCGGGGAGGTCACCGGGTTGAATGACATCTCCTCTGGTCATAATGACAGCACGCTCAACCACGTTTTCAAGCTCTCTCACATTTCCTTTCCATTTGTTTCTCACCAGAAGATCCATGGCCTGAGGGGAGAACCCCCTGATCAGCTTGCCGTTTCGTTCCGCAATTTCGGAAAGGAAGTGATCAGCCAGAAGTGGGATATCCTCCCTTCGCTCCCGAAGAGGGGGAAGGGTTACCGGAACCACGTTCAACCGATAGAAAAGATCCTCCCTGAAACGCTTCTCCCTGACCTCATCCTCAAGATCCCGGTTGGTAGCGACGATGAGCCGAACATCCGACGATATGGTCTCGGTGCCGCCAACCCTCTCGAAGGATCTGGACTGGATCACCCGAAGCAGCTTGGCCTGCAGAAGCAGGCTCATCTCAGCGATCTCGTCCAGAAACAGTGTACCCCCGTCGGCCAGTTTGAATCTGCCCTCACGCCTTGCCACGGCTCCCGTAAAGGACCCCTTTTCGTGACCAAACAGCTCGCTTTCCAAAAGGGTCTCCGGAAGCGCGGCGCAGTTCACCTTCACAAGGGGACCTTTTTTTCGGGGACTGTTAAGGTGTACGGCATCGGCCACAAGTTCCTTGCCTGTGCCGCTCTCTCCCAGGATCAGAACGGTGGCCTCCGTGGGCGCAACCATACGAAGCGTATCGAAAAGTTCCAGGATCCTGGAACTTTTCCCGATGATCTGGCTGGCCTCAAAAGCCCCTGTTACCTGGGCCTTTAACGATTCGTTTTCGGCCACCAGATGGGAAAACTGCAGCGTCTTCTCCACCTGGACCCTCAGCTCTCCGAGATCGATGGGTTTGGTAAGATAGTTAAGTGCTCCTGAACGCATTGCGTCCACTGCGGTGTCCACACTTGCGTAGGCCGTAACTATTAGAACCTGAACCGCAGAAGATATATCCTTGATCCGTTTGAGCGCCTCCAACCCCCCCATACCACCCATCTTCATGTCCATGATGACAAGGTGATAAAAACCGTCCTCCACCTTCTGAACTGCCTCTTCCCCGCTGGAGGCGGTTTCAACGGCGTACCCCTCCTCGGTAAGGACAAGGTGAAGAAGGTCTCTCTGGGAGGCCTCATCGTCTACTATGAGGATCCGGTTGTTTTTATAGTTGGTCATAAATTAGATTCCATATTTCAAATTCCAAATGATTCTTCGTGAAGAGTTAACAGTGAACTGTGAACAGTTTTTTGTCCAATTCACATTTCACGTTTCACGATTCACTTGCGTTTTCAGCGTACTAGCCTTGCTTCCCCGATACCCCGA
>JALHUC010000468.1 GCA_022865845.1 bacterium
AATGTTGATTATGGTTTCACTTTCACAACCATTTCAACAGCCTGTCCGTTTTCTGGAGGTCAAAATGAAAAAGGAAAGTATCGATCCCAAGGTATATGGTTTATACGATGAATACTGTCACACTCTCATGGATAGACGCACCTTTTTCAATGTGGCATCAGCGCTGGCTGTGGTCGGCGGAGCCGGCCTTGCTATGGCTAAAGCCATGATGCCCCGCTACGCCGAAGCACAGACTATCACCTTCACAGATGAACGAATTAAGGCACGTTATGTCGAATATGACTCTCCTGGCGGCACATCAGGCAAGATGCGAGGGTACCTGGTCAAGCCGGCCGGAGGTGGTCCCTTTCCAGCGGTACTGGTTATCCATGAAAACAGAGGCTTGAATCCATACATTGAAGACGTGGCACGCAGGGCAGCGGCGGAAGGTTTTCTCGCCCTGGCACCTGACGGGCTCTCACCCATCGGCGGCTACCCCGGAAACGATGACGACGGCAAGGTCATGCAAAGTTCTTTAGATGCCGGCAAGCTTTTCACCGATCTGCTCAACGGCGCCAGATATCTAAAAGGTCATGAGCTGTCCAGCGGTAAGCTTGGCGCCACTGGTTTCTGCTATGGCGGGGGCGTGGTTAATAACCTGGCCGTCGTTATGGGAACGGACCTGAATGCCGCAGCGCCTTTTTACGGTATGGCCCCGGCCACTGAAGAAGTAACCAAGATAAAGGCACCCTTGATGATCCATTATGCCGAGGACGATCCCCGGATCAATGCTTCAAGTGAAGCCTACCGCAGTGCCCTGGAAAAAAACGGGGAAGATTTCGTCATGTACACCTACGAGGGGACCCGCCACGGCTTCCATAACAATTCCACGCCCCGTTATGATGAAGTACAAGCAAATTTAGCCTGGGAGAGAACCATGGCATTTTTCAAAAAACATCTCTCCTGATATCCCCAGAATGAAATTCTGGGGTCGTATCTTAGAGTTTAAGGTTTGGGGAACCAAGGGGTCAGGTTCGGAATTCAGCAATGCTTGAACTATAATTATGCTTATCAAAAACCATGGTCTAAAAGCAAAACGGACGCGCCTCATTAGTTGACAGTTCTGCACTCTTATCCTCAAAATAGGACTATGCCCGATCTGGTCATCGCCCTGCTCATACCGGCCGTACTCTGGGGAACCGTGATCCTGTGGTTCATCGCCATCGGCAGAACGTGGTTCCATATGTTCCTCGTACTGGCAGGGATCTGGCTGGTCCTCGTCATTATCGGGGCCGCGATCTCGGGCCGGGAAGCCCTCATCGGTTCCGTTATCCTCCACGCCTTCCTGATTGTCACCTCAGCGGTATCCTTCATGCGGTTCCGCCTCAGGGGGAAAAAACAATAAGGGCACCCCATGGGGTCGGACCTCAGATTCTCAGGTTAATAAAGTGCACTAGTGCACCGGTGCACACGTGCACTTCTTATCTGGCACCCCTTGGGGTCAGGGGATGAATTGTGGCATAACCAACTTTTTCACTCAACCACACCATAATTCAACCCCTGACCCCTTTCCTCCCTGACCCCTTTCCTCCCGACTGCCTTTGCAGGATAACAATTTTTCCACAACCTGACTGCCTGGACATGGCTATGTGAGAGAAAGAGGTTATTATTTAATAATAGAAAGATTGAAATCGTCCGGTGACGCAGTCAATTCGAATCGATTGAATCAGGTACGCGAGGAGTCTGGCCGACCCCAGCTATTTTAATCCCGGAGAGCAAGAGGTACAAGGGCGGCATGGCGGCCTGAACACATGGAGGTGGGATATGAAGAAGACGATACTGCTGTTTTTAACGTTGTCACTGGTCGGCGGCTCCCAGGCCGCAGCCCAGAGTTTAGGCGTCTACGGCACTCCAGGGGCCTACGGGCCCATTAACGAGTGCGCCCAGATCTTCGCGGAAGAGAACGGCGTCCAGGTTCAGGTGACTTCGGCGGCCCGGGGTGAGTGGATGAAAGAGGCTTTGGATAAGGCTGACCTGGTATACGAGGCGGCGGAATACACCATGGACGGATTCATCCAGAAGAATCCGGATTTTATCGACACACGTTACCGCTACAGCCTCGGTGTGCGTCCGTCCGGTATCCTCGTCCGGCCCACCAACCCCAAGAAGATCAGGAAGTTTGCTGACCTTTACAACCCCGGCATCAAGATCCTTGTCGTTGCCGGCGGCGGACAGACGGGAATATGGGAAGATATGGCGGCAAGAAAAGGTGATATCTCGACCCTGCGCAAAAACATCACAGCTATTGCCGCCGATGAGAATGAGGCAACACGGTTATGGAGGGAGAGCAAGGAATTCGACGCGTGGATCACCTGGGAATCATGGCACTACCGTCTGAAAAGCATAACCGACCTCGTTCCGGTGGCAGAGAATCTGAGGGTTTACAGGAGCACGCCCATCGCCATCACCTCCCGTTCCATGAACAAGGAGTTGTCCTTCAAATTCGTCACCTTCATGCAATCCGAACGAGCCCAGGAGGTCTTCCAGCAGTGGGGCTGGAAATAGATTAAACGCCAGGGAAACCAAGGGGGTCAGGCCGGGAATTTGGCAATGCCTGACTAAATAACATATTTATTGCTGAATTCCCGTCTTGACCCCTCCCACGCCCCAAAAAGCTGCGCCCGCTGAAAAGCAGCGTTATGTGTCCTTATTAATATGAAAGAAAACCTGGGGTCGTATCTTGCCTTTTAACCTTTTTGATTTAGGGGGCAAACCGCGGGGGAGCCTATAGGGACAGGCCGTGTATTGTGATGTTCCTTACTAGTTGTGTCTGTGGAACTTATGGGGGTCAGGGCGGGAATTTGACAATACTTGACCCACAATCTTGTGTATTGCTGATTTCCCGCCCTGACCCCATTTAAACCCACTTATTCCTCGACCATTTCCGCTCAATATCAGCATGTTTTTTGCGTTTTTCATTTGACCGGCTCATATAGACATAACAGCCTTTAGCAGCCACAATCCCACCATGCCCGTTCCTATTGTTGCCACCATGCTCCTGGTGCGCCAGGCGACAAATCCCGCCAAAAGGGCCGCTATCAGTCGTTCACTCCCATCCCCAAATCCGTGTCCGCCGCCGTTTAACAAAGCAGGCAGTATTATGGCTGCCATAACTGAAGAAGGAACAAACCGCGTTGCTCTCATGATAGCTGGCGACGGCTCTATTTTCCCGAACAGAGCGATAAAAGACAGGCGTATGAAATATGTGCCCACACCTATGGCTATTACAATGCCCCACATTGTCAGGTGACTATATTTCATGATCCAGCCCGACATTCAAAGAGATAGCCTGCAACGACACCTATTATGCTGGCTGCTATAATGCCCGTCTGCATGGGTAGCGCTATGGCTACAGGAGCCACGATCCCGGCCGACAGGGCGGATACCATCGTGGCTCTGTCCTTTATGGCGGGAGCCAGGAGGGCAATGAAGGTAAGGGGAACAGCGAAATCAAGGGACCAGCTTACAGGTACGACGGAACCCAAAGTAACTCCAATAACGGTCCCTAACATCCAGGTGCCCAGCAGACCGGTCGCGGTGCCCAGGTAGTACCACTTCTTGTTATTTTCCTCTATTCCCCTGTCATACCGGGTGAGGGAAACCGCAAATCCCTGGTCGGTGAGAAAGTAGGAAAGAAAGCCCTTCCACCTTCCTGATAGTGGAGCAAAGTGAGGTGCGATGGATGCGCTGTACATGGCCATGCGCAGATTAACCACCAGGGCGGTAGCGATGACGATTACAATAGGCGCCCCTTTTTCCATGAGATCCATGGCAGCAAGTTGAGAGGCTCCTGCAAAGGCAATAGCTGATGTCATAACTGCCAGTGTTTTTGACATGCCGATGCCTATTGCTGCCACGCCGGCTACTATGCCGAAGGGGAGCACCCCAAGTAGTACTGGCGATACATCCCGGATGCCTGATAAATAAGTGGATCTTGCACTTTCCATTTTGTCCCTTTAATTGAGCACCCTATGTTCTTTATTAGTCTCGTTTATGCGTTTCTCAGGCACTCCAGCTTCAGCGGCAAATTTCGGCCAAAGGGATACCGTCTCGTGCATTTCGTCGATTATGCCGCCTTCGGGAACCAAGGGGGTCAGGGCGGGAATTTGGCAATACCTGACATCTCCAGGGGTGTATTGCTATTTCCCTGCCCTGACCCCATTCATCCCCCATTCATCCCGCAAAAGTGATAGGCTTTGCGAGAATGCTGTGACCTGCGATACCAGTTATAATGTCGAAGGCTCAAGCGAGGACCAGTGTATAAGAACTTGTTGGATTTATCCTAGTTCCACATAATACCCCGTATAGGCCCATAAAAAATGAAAAATCAGGGTGGCAGGGACCATAAATCAGTGATTTTGACAAGCCTGGCAGGTGTTGCGACGTTGGTTTGGGACAAAAAGTGGAAAACCCTATAATATTATTGTTATGCGTATTACATCGATGTCAGGCAGGGCCTCATTAGTTAAAAATTCAATAAAGGTTAAATCATGAAAAAATGTTTAATATTATACTCTCTTGAGTTCATCTGTTAGCGGCTTTATTCATTATGGTATCAGCTTTTTTAATTGGGGCACTCGGTGTATATCAAAAGTTAAGTGCAACTATAGAAAAAGCAGAGAAAGAAAACACATAACAATGCAAATCAACATTGACACATTTTTCATTCGCCCTGCTCACTACAAATGTGCAAGTTATTCGCGACGTTAAACGGCAGTCGGCACGAAGAGGAAAAAGATGAAATTCGGCTTCAATATGGAAGATGCAAGCCAGGTGTTTGTCGGAGCTTTTGCGCTTGCCGTCCCAATATCATTTTCAGAAGAAGCTTGGCGTTTAGGTGAAACGTTGCCTTTACTCAATTTAATGATGCTATTCAATTTATCAGTATTGTTTCTCTCCATTTTTACTTATCAAAGTGTGTTTCAAAAAGACATTAAGGATCGTTTACCTGTATTCATTTTTCGCATTGTTGTTGCTTACTTAATGACAGCTTTGGTGGTTTGTTTGGTGCTGTTGTGTTTGGACAAGCTTCCATTATTAGCAGACCCAATAACGTCCTTTAAGCGGGTAATCATTATCACCATGCCCGCCTCCATGGGGGCAATAGTGGTAGATAGTTTTGACAAAGAGTGAAACCAAGCCGTTTAACAAAGGCTTGCACGGGATCACGGCAAAGAGCGCCGCTCTCCGTGGAGCTTGTCGTTCATCCAAAATCCTGGGGAACCAATGGGGTCAGGGCGGGAATTTAACAATGCCTGACACAATTATTTAGTTTTACACATTACTGTTTGACGTCAGATCCTATTGGACAGAAATCGGCTGTTAATTAAGAGACACTCCGGGGAACCAATGGGGTCAGGCTGTGAATTGTGGTATTTCCCAGCTGTTTTGTCAGACACGCCACAATTCACGGCCTGACCCCAAGGAATCAAAGGAATCTCTTCATTCTTGGAATTGTCTTTCCCTGTCGGCTATACTGAAAATGTAGCCAGGGGAAATGCCATGTTTAAAAGATTATTGATTTTAGCCGCCATCCTTTCTCTCGCCAGCTTCGGTTGTTTTCCCTCAAATAATAAAGAACTCATTACCGCCTTCGTCAACGTCAACCTGGTTCCCATGACCAGCGATGCCGTTCTCCAGGACCAGACCGTTCTCGTCAAGGGTGGCCGAATCGAAGCTGTGGGCCCTGCCGATGAGGTCCGTGTTCCCAGGAAAGCCACGATCATTGATGGAAAAAGTGCGTGGCTCATGCCGGGGCTTGCCGACATGCACATGCACACCCAGTACGACTGGATCGGCCCTGCCTGGCCGGTGAACCCCCTGAAACTGTACCTGGCCAGCGGCGTAACGACGGTAAGGTGCTTCGGGCCACTGGAAAGCGCGCCGGAGCATGTTTTGAAATGGCGCGACGAGATCAGGGAGGGAAAGCTGCCTGGTCCGACCATCTACTCATCCGGCCCGATACTCTTCGGTCCTGTGCCCGACCCGGAAGGCGCGGTCCGGGGGCAGAAGGCGCAGGGGTACGATTTCGTCAAGATCTATTCCTACGTCACCGAACAAGAGTTTCGGGAGGTGATGTCAGCTGCGAAGGAGGAGGGGATCTATACTGCCGGACACATCCCCTTCCTGGTGGGCCTGGATGGTGTTCTTTCTGAGGGCATGGATGATATCGCTCATATAGAGGAACTTGATTTCGAATTCCTGGATCTTAAGCCGGACATGGCTATGAGTCGTTTCGCTATTTTCCGGGGCCTCGTTGGCCAGGCAGCAAGTAAATACAGCAGCGATCTTGACCTCGGCGCTAATATGCTGGAGGAAAAGTACGGGGAAGCTATCAGGGAAGTCGTCAGCAAACTTATTTCGAAAGATATCCCTATATGTACTACCCTGACGGTCTCCGAGGGCATCGTGAATAAGCTTTCCGACCCGAAGGCCTTCATTGCGCGCCCGGAGATCAAATATATGCCGGATGCCTATCTCAAGACATTTCGACTGGGGCAGGAGAAACACCAGGTTCTCCTGAAGGGATACGAGGCCCTGGGGCCCTTCAAGTACAACATGGAAATTATTCTGGCGAAGGAACTGAAACGCGCAGGGATAACGCTGCTCCTCGGAACGGACTCGGGAACGGGCGGCATGGGCATCGTGCCGGGGTTTTCCATCCACGATGAGTTGCGGATTTTATCGGAGGTCGGGTTCACCCCCTACGAAGCCATCAGAACCGGGACAACCAACGCCGCGAAGGTGGTCGGGAAGATGACAGAGGAGGGAGACTTCGGAACTATCGAAGCCGGTAAGCGGGCAGATCTTATCCTGGTCAGGGGTGATCCCCTCAGGGACGTGGCTAACATAAGAGAACCGCTTGGGGTCATGGCCGCGGGAAGGTGGTACCCGGAGGAAAAGCTTAAGGGAATGATCGCCATTAATAAATGAGCGATACCCATAAATGCGGCAAAAGCAGCATTAACTATGTTGCCTGTTATCTAGTTATGGGTGATTGGGGTCAGGGGATGAATTGTGGCATAACCAACTTTTTCACTCAACCACACCATAATTCAACCCCTGACCCCTTTTCTCCCGGGATTTGTTTTTTTCCGAGCGATAACCTTTACCAAAAAAGTGGTTAAACTAATTATGAAGCAATAGTGCTTTCCCAAGTTTTGAAGGAGAAATTAAAATGGCGCGTTATTATGCGGATTGTCGTGAGCAGCCCAGCGTTTCAAAGTGTTCCATCGCCATCTCGGCGGATTCAAAGGAGGAGCTTATGGAGGCCGGGGTCCAGCACATGGTGTCCGTTCACGGACACAAGGACTCTCCTGAACTCAGGGAAGAGCTGCTGAAGGAGATCAAGAAGGGAACACCTGCTGCCTGAGTGATATCGGGAAGGAGGAACGCTCCTGACCCGGCATTATAATCAGAAGGAAGGCGGATTCGGTAAGTGAGCCGCCTTCCTCCTGATTTGTGAAAACCTTTGGGAACCAAGGGGGTCAGGGCCGGAATTTGGCAATTTTCGATTCCTTGGGGTCAGGTCCTGCTGTCTGATGTTTTCATTAATTCAAGTGCGATTCCGGCTCATCACGCCGCAGGCGTGATTACTCCGTTACCGTCTTCTTCCCGTACCTCCCCTTCCCGCCATGCATAGCTGACCCATCCAGGGACGTGTCCTTTTCCCCTTGTCCGCCATAGCCTTGGTGACCCTTTTGTAAGGAAGCAGGATCCGCCCCCATGATCCCTCCACTGGGATTGGAATGGATATGTGTTAGTTAATCCCCGTGATGACGCCGTCGTCATCGATATCGATGTTGTAGGCAGCCGGGGCCTTAGCCAGGCCAGGCATGCGCAGTATTTGACCCGTGATGGGGATGAGGAAACCCGCGCCCGAGGCGATCTTGATCTCGCGTACCGTGACGATAAAGTTTGAAGGCAGCCCCAGCAAGGCCGGGTTATCCGAAAGCGACTGCTGCGTCTTGGCGATGCAGATCGGGAGTTTGTCGAATCCGTATTTTTTAATGAGTTCCAGGTCGCGCTTGGCCATGGGCTGATAGTCCACCGCGACCGCACCGTAGATCTCGCTGGCCACAGTGAAGATCTTGTCTTCCACGGGCTGGTCCCACTCATAGAGCGGCGTATAATTACCGGTGGATTGGGAGCACAGCTTAACGGTTTTCTCGGCCAGATCCAGTCCGCCTTCACCGCCCTGACTGAAGATATCGGCTGCGGCGATATTCATGCCCTCGTCTTCGGCCGCCTGGATGACAGCTTGAATTTCCTCGTCCGTATCCTCAGCAAAACGGTTGAGTGCAATGATGCACTGCACGCCGAACTTGTCTATGTTTCCGTAATGCTTGCGCAGATTGGCCATGCCGAGCACCGCCAGGCGTGGATTGGAGGTGTCCAGGTCATCGCGCTCCACACCAGCGTGGTGTTTCAGGGCGCGCACCGTGGCCACCAGTACCACGACCTTGGGGTTGAATTCGCCGTAGCGTGCCACAATGTCAAAGTATTTTTCCGCGCCCAGGTCAAAGCCGAAGCCTGCCTCGGTTACGACATAATCCGCCAGCCTGAGCGCCATGTCCGTGGAAATAATACTGTTGGTGCCCTGGGCGATATTGGCGAACGGGCCTCCGTGGATAACAGCGGGTACGCCCTCACTGGTCTGCACCAGGTTAGGCAGCAGGGCATGCTTGAGCAGGGCCGTGACCGCGCCTTCCACTTTCAGGTCACCCGCGAACACGGGTTCGTTTTCATAGGTGAAGCTCACCAGGATCCTGCGGATCCTGTCCTTGAGGTCCTGATAGGAACGGGAGAGACAGAGGATGGCCATGATCTCGCTGGAAGGCACGATGTCAAAACCGGACTCCCGCGGCACGCCATTGGTGGAACCGCCCAAGCCGATGATGATGTCCCGCAGCGAACGATCATTCATGTCCACCACGCGAGGCCAGGTTATCCTGCGCGGGTCGATATTCAGCGGGTTACCGTGAAAGACCGTATTGTCCAGGATGGCGGCCAGCAGGTTGTGCGCGCTCTCCACTGCCGGGAAGTCGTTGGTGAAATGCAGGTTGATCTCGTCGGCCGGCAGTACGCACGAGCGCCCTCCGCCCGTGGCCCCGCCCTTGATGCCGAAGACCGGGCCAAGGGATGGCTCGCGCAGCGCCGCGATGGTCTGCTTGCCCAGCTTGGCCAGGGCCTGGGTCAGCCCGATAGAAACCGTGGTCTTGCCTTCGCCCGCGGGTGTGGGCGTCATGGCTGAGACGAGGATGAGGTTGGCCCCAGGGCGGCGCTGGAAACGCTGGATGGCCTCCAGCCGGACCTTGGCCTTGTAGCGGCCGTAAAGTTCCAGATCGTCCTCGCACAGGCCGATGGATTCCGCGATCTCGGTTATAGGCTTTAATGCCGGTTCAGAGGGATGCGCTTTTTTCGGGGTTGTCATTAGCTTATTTGTTGACCACCGCATCGAAGCGGATATCGATATTGGATTCGTCGCCGATACGGTTGAATTCGGTTTTCAGGTCCACGATCTTAACCGTGGCAGGCAGCGAGAAATAACACATCATCTGGAAGACGCTGGCGCCGGTGATCGGGTTGTTGTCTACATTGGTGGAGATATCATCAATATTGATACCATTGACATAAAGCACCTTGCAGACCTGATGGACAATGCCGGGACGGTCCAGTGAGGTGGCGATGAGTTTATAGGGTATGGACGGCTTAACCTCGCGATGGGAAGGGGCCTTGGTTTTATGCACATTGATATCAAGCCCTGTTTTTTCCCTGAGGCTGTCCAGCTCGCCGATGAAGCCCTCGATATCTTCGGTCTTGCCAGAGGTAAGGATGATCATGCCGAATTCGTTGCCCAACACGCACCCTCGCGAACGTTCGATATTGATACTGCGCGCGGTGAAAAATTCCGCGATTTTCTTGACTAGACCTGGTCGGTCCTGACCCATGGACGAGAAGACAACGTATGAGCGCATAGAAAAGCCTCCTTCCTGATCGGTTTCTTTCGCCAATACCTTTTTATCCCTTAAGGAAATAACCGTCCAGCACCGTCCTGTCAAGCGGTAGTGGTTTTACAGTGTCTCGGGAACCAAATGGGTCAGGCCGGGAATTTAACAATACACCTGCGGAGATGTCAGAAATTGACAGTTTCCCGGCCTGACCCCCTCAATCCTCAGCCTGTCCCAGATGTTCATTATGCTTGTATATCTTTGACATATACACATGCCAAGGTGAAAGGGGGTAGGCTGTGCGGAGGGCGGAGAAATAGAAGGAACCAAGAGTCAGAAAACAAGGGGAAAACGCTTTTCCCCCATTGTCATCGCGAGTTATACTTAGAGCAAGGCGATCGTGGTTCCTGCGCAAGCGGTAAGACCTGTTTCACGCAGGGACGCAGTGAACGAGCGTGAGACAAACTTTTTTCTGGAATTTAGAATTTGAAACATGGAATCTCAACAGTCCCCATATCCTCCCCTGAAGACTACTTCTCCGCGATCACGCGCGCTCTGGACGAGGTGAACGCCGTCTCCGCCCTCACAGGCTTCCCCCGCATCATTATCAAGCCCAACGTGGTTAACAACAGCCCGCCCCAGGTGACCACAGACGTGCGGTGCATCATGGCGGTGGTGGAGTATCTCAAAGATCGACTGGACACAGAGATCGTTGTGGCGGAAGGTTCCGGGGAAGGGAGCACTCTGGGCAACTTCAAGCTCAACGGCTACGAGCAGATAACCAAAAAGTTCGGTGTCCAACTGGTGGACCTGGACGCCCTGCCGGCAAAGAAATACTCCAATCCGGCAGCCGGAGAGTACAGGGAGGTCTACCTACCTGAATATCTCGAGGGAGCGGCCCTTGTCTCCGTTCCTCCAGCCAAGGACCATACCATCACCCGGGTGACCCTGGGGCTCAAGAACATGGTGGGGTGCCTGTCAGCATCCCACTACAGCGGCTATTGGTCCTTCAAGAAGTCACAGATCCATGCCGTCAATACCGACCAGGCCGTGGCCGACCTCATGCTGTATGTAAGGCCCCACCTCACAGTCATCGACGCCATCAAGGGGCAGGCCGGCGGACACCTGTCGGGCAGGGCGCCAAACCCGCCGCTGGAGAAGATCATCGCGAGCACGGATGTACTGACAGCGGACCGGGAGGCGGCAAGGCTACTGGGGCACGATCCAGATAGCATCGGGCACCTGGCTTTGGCAAAGCAGTTTCAGTAAAAGTGCTTTTACCGCAAAGGACGCGAAGTGTCGCTAAGTAAACCTGGAACCAGGGAGAAAAGCGGTTCTTGTAAAAGCGGTGAAAGCTAATTTACCACAGCACGGCCTCTCCCAGGCCGTATCACAGGGTTACACAGGGGAAATATTAGACATTGATGGGGAAAGGGCTGTTCCTGTAAAAACGGTAGCTTGTCCAACACGAAGGCCACAAAGTTCACAAAGAAAGAGGTTCTTGAATCAAACCAACCCCTTCGTGTACTTTGTGTTGGATTAAAAGACGTTTTCAGGAGAGACACTGTCTAAACCCAGGTTCTTTAGATTTACCCTGTGTACCTCTGTGTACCCTGTGGGGGATTATTCAACGCAACTCCAGGAACTGCGGTTTTTCTGAGATATGAGATATATGATTTAATTCGGTCTCGCGCAGAGCCGCAGAGTTCGCAGGGAAAGGCAATAAGCTTGTTTTATATTTAACCTTGACAGGGTCGCAAAAAGTCCATTATTGGCTTTTTGCTCCTCGGAAAGTGAAAAGTGTCATTTTCACTTTCCTTACAAATCAATGACTTATATCGACAGTCATTGATTTGGGCGCCCATACGGGGCGCTTTGATGGACTTTTTACGAGTCCATCAACCTTAGTCCGTTAAGTTTTCCCCTGCGTTCCCTGCGTCTCTAGTGAGTTACGCCTACGGTGTGACGAACGAGCGTGAGAGAACTTTTTTTGAGATTTGAGATCTGAGATTTGAGATCGCTCTAGAAAGGAGCCCCCATGTCCAAACCGCTCGTCGCCATAACAGGAGCCTCCTCCGGGATCGGTGAGGCAACCGCGCGCGCCTTCTACCGGGAGGGCCACCCTCTGCACCGCGTATTCCAAGGAAAGGGTGCAGTTCGGAAGGAGAATCACCCAAAACCAGGGGATCCAGTGGATGCTGGCCGATATGGCGACGGAAATCTACAATATGGAATCGA
>JALHUC010000469.1 GCA_022865845.1 bacterium
CTCCTGAAAAACGAGATAAAACTGTCAATGAAGCGGTTGCCAAGGTCATGGAAAAATTCCCGCCACCCGCCAAATAGTAACAAAGTTCCGGTGTGCCGGGGAATGATCCTTATTATGAGACTTTTCCCCGTGGCTCCCTCTCTCCCCTCTTCCTTTCACGTAAAAAGCCTCGTGAAGAGCAGGTATCGAAGTGTCGGCGTATCGGTGTGCCGGAGAAAGATCCTTGTTTTGGGACTTTTCCCCGTGTCTCCCCCTCTCCCACTCTCCCACTCACGAAAAAGCCTCGGAGGTTAACCTCCGAGGCTTTTAATATTGGCGTCCCCAACGGGATTTGAACCCGTGTCGCCGACGTGAAAGGCCGGTGTCCTGGGCCGGGCTAGACGATGGGGACTGAAGTGCAGTTTCTTGGGTCTAGGGTCTAGTGTCTGGGGAAAAATTAAAACGTTCCAACATAAAACAAAAGAGCTAGAAGCTAGATACCAGACGCTAGACACTGATTTTTCCTTCTCGCGAAGGAAAAATACTGGTGCCAGGAAGGATTCCCCTCGTAAAAATACTTCGACACTCGGGGCAAGCTCACTTGGGCCTCGCGGCCTGTTCTCATCCTTCCTGAGCTTTAATTGTGAAAAAACTGGTGAGCCAGGAAGGATTCCCCTCGTAAAAATACTTCGACACTCAGGGCAAGCTCACTTTGGCCTCGCGGCCTGTTCTCATCCTTCCTGCACTTTAATTGTGAAAAAACTGGTGAGCCAGGAAGGATTCGAACCTTCGACCATCTGATTAAAAGTCAGGTGCTCTACCGGGCTGAGCTACTGGCTCGGGAAACGGTAATTCTTATTAAATATGAGCTCTATTGTCAAGCTGAACTGTAACAAATTTCAAATTCCGTATTTTATATTTTAAAGACTATGCCGTGACTCGGATCCTCATTTCTCTTCCGCCAAGTCGCTCAGCCTGTCCTGAGCTTGTCGAAGGGTCGCCAAATCGGACCTTATCTCAGGGTCTGAAGCCTGTCACGGCAGAGGCGTGATGTCACCCTATCACCGCGTCAGGCAGTTTCCCCGGACACCAGACCCAAGATTCAAGACCCCGCATTTAACCCGTTACTCCCCTACTCCCACACCCCCATACGGACCCTTTACCCCTTCCAGGGGTCTATGAGCTCGATGTACTCTGTCCGTTCCTGCCCGGTTGAGATCACTGCTACTGGAACTGCAGTGAGCTCTTCTATCCGCCGGATATATGATTGGGCCTCAACAGGCAGGTCATCCCAGTTCCTGCAGCCGGCTGTTGGAGAGCTCCATCCCGGGTGCTCTTCATAGATGGGTACACATGCCTCCAACTCTTCAAGACCGGACGGCAACACATCGTGTATGCCGCTGCCGCACGTATATCCTACGCAGATCTTTATAGGGTCTATTCCGTCCAGGACATCAAGTTTGGTAACCACCAATCCTGTGAGCCCGTTCATCCTCGCGCTCTGGCGCAGTACCACCGCATCGAACCACCCGCACCTCCTGGGTCGACCCGTAGTCGCTCCGTACTCCCCGCCTTTTTCACGTAACATTTCACCCATCTCATCCTTCAGCTCAGTAGGGAACGGGCCCGCACCGACCCTTGTCGTGTAGGCCTTGGTAATCCCAACAACCGCGTCGATACTGCCCGGACCTGTGCCGGAACCGGTACAGGCACCTCCCGCCACCGTTGAAGAGGATGTCACAAAGGGATAGGTTCCATGATCGATATCCAGGTGGCTTCCCTGGGCTCCCTCAAAGAGCACCCTCTCACCGGAACTCAGAGCATTTTGAAGCAGATTGGAAGTGTTAGCCACATGCTGTTTGAACCTTTCTACCAGTGCGAGAGTGGAATCGTAGATCTCCTGCTCATCGAAGGCTTCCTTCCCGAAATATCTGGTAAGGATAAAGTTCTTGTAATCCAATGCGTTATGCAGCCTGTCCCTGAAAACGGCCGGGTTCAGAAGATCACCGACCCTGATCCCGGAACGGGCCACCTTGTCCTCGTATGCAGGACCGATCCCCCGGCCGGTGGTTCCGATGGCATTTTCGCCCTTTTTCTCTTCACGGGCAAGGTCCAGTGCCACATGATAAGGCATGATGACGTGGGCCTGCTCGCTGATAAAAAGCCGTCCGGTAACATCGATCTCTTTAGCAACAAGGTTGTCCATCTCTGTGACGAGAGCCTCTGGTGAGACCACAACACCGTTTCCGATGAAACACCTTTTTCCCTTGTGAAGGATCCCCGAGGGGATCAGATGCAAAACGAACTTCTCATCACCGATAACTACTGTGTGGCCGGCATTATGCCCACCCTGATATCGGACAACCAGATCCGCTCTTTCGGTATAGACGTCGACGATCTTCCCTTTGCCCTCATCACCCCATTGAGCTCCAATCACCACAACATTGAACATGTAAGGACCTCCGATTTTTCTTTTTCCCGCATAAGGTCTGTGTCGCATGCCCGCTTGTCACACCGATCGGGCCACAGGCGTGATGACTCGCTTCCGTCGTCGCTAAAGCTATGACGGACAGGCAAGCGGCCAGGGACACCAAAAAGTGCGATTCCGAATTGATAATTCAGGGCTGATATCTTATTTATATAAAGTTATAAATCTTTAATCTTACAAGGTCTTTTCACGTTTTTCGCTGTATCGAGGATAGAAAGTCCATCTTTATCAAGGAGGAGCACCTGCCCTATACGATGGGCTTCAATATAGGCGCCAAGCTCCTCATCAGGGATATCCCTTATCAAATATAGAGTTTTCCTGTTCCGACTGCGAAGCTCTACTGAAAGTTTCAGACCCTTCTCTCGGTCCGTGGTCCTGTTGACCAGGAGGTAATCCACGGCAATTGCTACTGTACCATGCCCGGAGAGGATTTCCACCACCTCGAGAAGGTCGATGGCAAAACCAGTGGCTGGGGCCTGTCTTCCGTATTTCCCTACCAGGTTGTCGTACCGTCCCCCTCTAAGCACAGCCCGACCAGCACCGGAAACGAAACCGGTGAAGACGACGCCTGTGTGGTAGCGGAAGGCCGCGAGTTCACCAAGATCCACGGACAGATGATCGGCCCTAACACCATAGGATCCAGCAAGAGCAAAAATCTCTCTGAGGTTTTCGATGGCGGACCGGCAGGTATCGTTGGGTGCCACGGCCCCGGCCCGGTCAAGAACATCCACAGTCCCGGTAAGCTCCGTGAGGACCAGGATGCCCTCCCGGATCCCGGCGGAAGTGTCCGTCTGCTCCAGGATCCTTTCCATTTCGCTGTGATCTTTTCGGCACGCCGCCTCAACGATGAGGTCTTCAACAGATTTACCTAGCCCGGCCTCTTCGAAAAGCCCTCTTGCGTACTGGACTTGCCCGACGCTCATGCGAACACCGGACGTCCCCATTTTCCGAAGAGCTTCCACCCCTACCGCAAGTACTTCGGCGTCGGCCTGTGGATCATCGATCCCCATGAGTTCGATTCCTGCCTGGATCATTTCGCGCCTTGGATGACTGGGATCATCCGGATTCCTGTAGACATCAGCCAGGTAGGATAGCCTGAGAGGCAATGGGGTCCGTGAGAGAGCCAGTGAAGCCATCCTGGCGACCTGGGGTGTAACATCCGACCGGAGCAGCATCATCTTCCCGGTACCCCGGTCCACAAGTTTAAAGGCCATGTCAAGTTCATCACTGGCAAGCCCGCGGGACATGGTGTCCACGTACTCCAGGGAAGGGGTCCTGACCTCCTGGTATCCCCACAGCTGAAAAACCCCCAGAACGACCTCCTCAACCTTTCGAACGAAAGCCGCTCTTGCCGGTGTCATCTCGAAAACACCGGCAGGAAGAAATAACATATTATCGATACTCTGCTTACTCAATTTCTCCACCTAAAAACACAAAAAGGCGCAGGCCTGTCCCTTTCGACAGACCTGCGCCTGGTATCCGCCTAGAACTTGACCTTGGTGACCGTCTTGATATGAGGCAGTTGGGAAAGTTCCTCCAGCACATTTTCACCAGGTTCATCATCTATCTGAAGGAAGGAAAGGGCCTCACCGCCCGGTTTGTCCCTGCCGATCTGCATGCTGCCGATGTTTATACCGTGTGCACCCAGGGTACTTCCCAGGTTGCCGATAACACCGGGTCGGTCCTCGTTGGAGAGGACCAGAACGTTGCCAACAGGGATCGCCTCCATGGAAAACGGCCCGATACGGATGATCCTGGGCTCACGACCCTCAAAAATAAAGCCCGCCACTGACATCTCCTTACCCTTGGCAGTAAGGGTCACTTCAATCAGGTTACTGTAGTCCTCTTTATCGGAACTCTTCACCTCATTGAACTTAAGTCCCCGATCCTCGGCCAGGACCGATGCGTTGACAAAGTTGACAGCCCCGACTCCCAGTACCGGTTCCATAACCCCTTTCAGAACACTGATGGTAATGGGTTCGGACGGCAAGTCCCTTACTGATCCCGCATATCTGATCTGGACCATCTCAGGCGCAAAATCGGCCAGCTGAGATGTCAAGGAGCCCAGTTTTTCACCAAGCTCTAAATAGGGCTGGACCTTGGGGAGTATTTCCCCGCTCACAGAGGGAACGTTTACCGCGTTGGTGATAGTTCCGGTCACGAGGTAGTCTGCTATCTGATTTGCCACCGCGATGGCCACGTTCTCCTGAGCTTCTCCGGTGGACGCGCCAAGATGCGGCGTCAGTATGACGTTATCCAGGCCAAGGAGGGGGTTGTCCGCTTCCATGGGTTCTTTGGAGAACACGTCAAAAGCCGCGCCTGCCACCAGCCCCTTCTTGAGAGCTTCAGCCATGTCGGCTTCGTTAACGATCCCTCCACGAGCGCAGTTGATGATCCTGACACCCGGTTTCATTTTCTTGAACGCCTCCATGTTCAGCAGGTTCTGGGTCTCATCGGTCTTGGGTACATGAACGCTTATAAAATCCGATCGTTTGTAAAATTCGTCGAGATCCACCAGTTCAACACCCAGGTTGGCCGCGGCTTTTTCACTCATGTAGGGGTCGTAGGCGATAACCTGCATTTTGAGCCCCTGAGCGCGATCGGCCACAATGGATCCGATATTGCCCACACCCACGATACCGAGGGTCTTGTTCATCAGTTCGACACCCATGTAAAGTTTCTTTTCCCACTTGCCCTGTTTCATGGTGGCATCGGCCTGGGGGATATACCTGGCCAGGGCGCACATCATGGAGATGGCATGCTCAGCCGTAGTCACGGTGTTGCCGCCGGGGGTGTTCATTACAACGATTCCCCTTTTCGTGGCAGCAGGGATGTCCACGTTATCCACTCCGATACCGGCCCTACCAACCACCTTGAGCCTGGTGGCCGCTTCGATGATCTCAGCGGTAACCTTGGTGGCGCTCCTGATCACCAGACCATCGTATTGGCCGATGATCTTCATGAGTTCCTCAGGAGCCAGACCTGTATTGACATCTACAGAGAGCCCTGGTGCCCTCTCGAGGATCTCCACACCAGCTACAGACAGTTTGTCGCTTACTAGTACCTTCATTCATTCCTCCTAAAACGAAACGTTTGAACAAGCAGGCATTACGTTTCGTGTCTGACAAAGCTGGGCAAAAGGTAAAATTTCAAATTAGACCTTTGCCGTTGTTCCCCCTCAAGCTGTTTGATCACTTTTATTCAGAATAATGGGATTCGAAGAAAACCATTATTATGATACCAGTATCTCCTGGGCGGCTTTGACACCGGTTCCCAGCTTTACCGGCTGTCCAAGCTCTTTCAAGGTCATCTCGATGGCAGCCACAACAGTGATCATGTCCAGTGCATCCAGGTAACCCATGTGGGAAACACGAAAGATCTTGCCTTTGGCATCATCCTGACCGCCGGCAATGGTGATTCCGTACTTGGCCGCCAGATGCTTGACGATGAGGCCGGCATCCATCCCCTCCGGTCCCATGACCGCACTGACGGAATCCGACGGTGAATCAGGTGCGAAAAGTCTGAGACCCAGTGCCTTCATACCCGCGCGGAAAGCTTCAGCGTAGGAGGCGGATCTGGCAAAAAGCGCCTCAAG
>JALHUC010000470.1 GCA_022865845.1 bacterium
TCGGGGAGCAACTCAACACCCGGAAGGGTTCTGGGACCGGTTATGGGGACCTATATCCTTATCGAGGGTGAAAGCGGACTTCACATCATTGATCAACACGCCGCCCATGAGCGCATTGGCTTTAACCGCCTCCTGTCGGGACGATCCGGTGCAAAGATCCCTGTTCAGATACTTGCCGTCCCCCTGGTACTGACACTTAGCCCTTCAGAAGTAGCTAACCTTCTTGCGTCCCACGAACTACTGAACTCCTTCGGTTTTGAGATCGGCGAGTTCGGGCCGAACACAGTCAGGGTCACGGCGGTTCCATCCGATCTTAAGGGGTCCCTTGTAGAGGAACTTCTGCGTCAGCTTGCCGACGGTTCCGAAAGGACCCTCCGGGAGCCGGAAGATGTGGCTTTGGCTGTTAGTCGCTGGGCGTGCCGGGAAAGCATAATGGCCGGGCGCAAGCTTTCCGAGGAGGAAATGAATCATCTTGTACGCGACCTGGATGAAGCCGAATCCGGTTTTTCCTGCCCCCACGGCAGGCCCACCCGTATTACCCTCAGCCTCCCTGACCTCGAAAAGCTCTTCGGCAGGCGATGACAGCAAGTAAAACTCAGGTCGTTGCCATCGGGGGTCCCACCGCATCGGGGAAATCCTCTCTTGCCATGGCACTGGGCTGCCTTGCTTCTGTTGAACTCCTGAATTTTGATTCCATGCAGATCTACAGAGGGATGGATATCGGGACAGCAAAACCCGGTAAAGAGGACCGGGAAACGGTCCCGCACCATCTCCTGGACCTTCGTGATCCTGATGAACTGTTCTCTGTTGGTCAGTACACTCCTCTTTTCCGCGAAACGGTGGAGGATGTCGCCAGTCGGGGGCGGCTTCCCGTGGCGGTAGGAGGAACGGGCCTTTACCTGAGGGGGGCTCTGGGAGGTCTTTTTGAGGGGCCCGGGCGTGATGATGATCTGCGCGAGGAGTTAAAGAGCTTGGAGAGAGATGATCCCGGGATCCTTTACCGCATGCTGGAGGAGAAGGACCCTGAAACCGCTTCCAGAAACAAGCCGCGGGATATGGTCAGGATCGTT
The DNA here is from genome assembly GCA_022865845.1 of bacterium. Lineage (GTDB taxonomy): Bacteria > BMS3Abin14 > BMS3Abin14 > BMS3Abin14 > BMS3Abin14 > JALHUC01. The sequence goes on from JALHUC010000470.1 coordinate 1,071, forward strand.
CGGGCTCTGGAAGTTTATGAGCTCACCGGAATGTCCATTAGTGAGCTGCATCGGGAGCACTCCTTCCGGGACCGCCCCTTCGATGCAGTTATCTATTGCCTGAATCCGGAAAGGGCAACCCTGTATCGATGGGTCGAGGAGAGGATTGATCGGATGATGGAGGAAGGACTTCTGGATGAAGTGGAAAGGTTAAAGGGGAAAGGATACGGGGCGGGACTCTCTTCCATGAAAGCCCTTGGTTACCGTGAGTTGATGGCCCATCTGGAAGGAGAGACGAGCCTGGAGGAGGCTGTGGAGCTTATTAAACGCAACACTCGCCGCTACGCCAAACGGCAGGTCACATGGTTCAAGGGTGAGGAGGGGGTGAGGTGGCTGGAATATTCGGAGCGGGAGGAAATTCCAAAAATTGCCGAAAGGATTGCAAAGGAGCTGGATGAGGGGAAAAGAGGAAGAGGAGAAGAGGGGTGACTGAGCGACTTGGCGAAAAGGCAAAACCGAAAGCTAATTTACCACAGCACGGCCATTTACGGGCCGTACCACAGGGTTTCACAGGGTAAAATGTAATCAGGGGGGAAAGAACGGTATCGGAGTGTGCGAATAGGGGTGTATGGGGGTAAATCCTTTGCTTGCCACGGCGTAGTCTGAAAGA
>JALHUC010000471.1 GCA_022865845.1 bacterium
CGCTACCGCGTAGGGCAGCCACAGAAGATCGTCAGAGCACCTGGAACGGATACCAGCCCCGGTGGGAGGATGCCACCAGTGTTGAACATCCCCCTCGCGGAACTGCCGGGAGGCTGCGAGCAGGATATGCTGCCGTGCCAGACCCGGATCGGTGTATAGCAGAGACAGGACGTCCTGGAGCTGATCCCTGAAACCGAACGCTCCACCCGACTGGTAAAGGGCCGAGCGGCCCCAGAGCCTGCAGCTGAGAGTCTGGCAGGTAAGCCACCGGTTCAGAAGAATATTGACCTCATTGACGGGCGTTGCCACCTCCAGCCGGCCCATGGCATTATCCCACCACTGACGTGTTGTCTCCAAGGCTTTCCCGACGGCAAGTCCGTGGCCGTACCTGGTGACAAGAGTGCGGACCTCATCGTAATCAGCAGCCTGTCCCAGAAGGCAAACCACCTCTGTGGACTGCCCGGGCCCGATTTCTATCAAAGTCTGGATGGCCGAACAGGGATCCAGTCCCGCACCGGTGTGCCCGGAAAGGCTCACTCTCCGCATTGCCTCGGGAGATACCATTGAGCGGTTCCGTCCAATAAATTCAGTCCTGTCTCCGGTGCAGCTGTCTGGATAGGGCCTCATAGTGGCAAAAGCCACCCGATCACCATATTCGGGATGATAGCGGTTACGAGCGGTCATGGTTCTCGCGATCTTGTCCCAGTTGGTCACAATGTGCATCTGGGTGTTCTCACGGTGATCGCCGAGAACCCACTCCAGGAAAAAGGTCACCGAAAGCAGCCGACGACGGTTGCTGTCGTTTCGAAGCCGGAGAGACTGGATGCGTACAGGGTCACCCCCATCGGAATCCATTGGTACCAGGACGGTCAGTTCCTGTTCAATGCCGTGACTGTTGTGTTCAAAAACGGTGTATCCACTGCCATGACGAACCCGGTAGGATCCGTCCTCACGCACCGGCAGTAAAGTCGGGGTCCAGAACTGTCCGCTCACCTCATCCCGGATATAGATCGCATCTCCTGGAGGATCGCTCACAGGATCGTTAGACCATCCCGTAAGCCTGTTTCTCTGGCTGTTTCCGAACCAGGTGAACCCGGATCCGGTCTCGCTAACCATGGTCCCGAAGGAAGGGTTTGACATAACGTTCACCCACGGCATCGGTGTGATCATATGCCGCAGAGTGATCACATACTCTTTCCCATCTTCTGAAAACCCTCCATAGCCATTGTCGAAAACAAGGTCCATGTGGCGCAGAGCGGCGGGAGGCGTTTCCTTCGGAACACTCTCGGGAATCTCCTTTAAAGGCAAGCCATGCAAGACCGTGGGTGCACCGAGCTGCTGCACCAGCGGCCCTCTGGCCGCCACAAGAGCGATTTGCGCTACGGCCAGAATAAGGTTCAGGTCCTCCTGGGGAATCTGATCCATATTCCTCAGGTACACACCCCCAGGCTGATCCATACCCGTGTAGGGAGTCAATCCCGAAATAAGCCTGAGCAGTTGACTGTAAAGAGGCTGTTCGTAACTGGTGGACTCCTCGTTAAAGATCACAAGGTCGGCCTTTAAACCGTGACGACGCCAGTAAGTGTGAGCGTGGAGGGCCTCGGCTACGAGGCCAATATCCCTGGCATCCCCTATGGTTATGGCAATAATGGGAAGGTCACCTGATATACCGTAAGCCCACAACCTTGACTGACCCAACCTGTTTTGAACAATGCGGTCCTCGGTGGTTCTGAGCTTGGCACTGGGAAAGATCAGGTAGCTGGCGATGTGCTGGAACCTCCTTGCCTCCTCAGGCTGGATCCGGAGGTGGCGCAACTCCAGCTGTGCACTGCGCCAGGCCAGTTCCAATTCCCGTGCCACAACCGCCCGGCCGGAATACCTGCGCAGCATGTCAAGAGCCTTATCCCGGGTTTCGGCAGCGCACAGAAAAAGGGTAAAGGACACCCTTTGGCCAGCCTTCAGGGTCAGATTCCGCCTGATGCTGAATATGGGATCGAGGACCATGCCGGTGCTTCTGGAAAGCTCACCGCCAATGGCCTCCGGGTCAGCCAGCCCCCTGCCCCGCCCAATGAAAGAGCGCCGGTCTGTTTCGTACAAAAAAGGCCCCTCGATCGCGGATTCAAATATCATGGAGTGTCCAGCCCAAACCGGTTGGTCCTCAGGGTCCCTTGTCCTCCTCTGGGCCAGGAGATAGCCCTCCTCCTCGATTGCCTCCGTACGAACAAACAGCTTGTGGAAGGCAGGGTGCATCACATCTGCCCCGTGGGGAGCCAGCGATAGCTCCGCATAGCTGGTGACTTCCAGCGGTACCGTTTTCCCGGATCTGTTGATGAGCGTCACCCGGCGGATCTCGGCATCATCTTCAGGACAGACAATGATCTCTGTCTCCGTTTCTATCCCTCTGTCAGATCGCCTGATCTCGATCCTGTCGAGAGTCATGCTCACAACGTAGTTATCCGGTCTTCCTCCCACCGGATGCCATGATGTGCTCCATCTCTTGTCTGACTTGATGTCCCTTATGTAACAGAAGGTTCCCCAGTTATCCCTGGTTGTATCAGCCCTCCACCTGGTGACATCCAGTTCCTTCCACCGGCTCCACCCGCCCCCGGCTGCGGTGACGAGTATGGAGTAGTCCCCGTTAGAGAGCAGC
>JALHUC010000049.1 GCA_022865845.1 bacterium
CCCTGCTGGCGAACGATCCTGTTACCCTCCTCCACCAAAGCGAAACCAGCTGCCTTCGCTATTGCAAGAGCCACTCCCGCGCCGTGGGCGAGATGGGAGTTGGCAGCGTTAACGATAGCGTCCGTTTTTTCAACAAGCAGGTCGCCTTTTACAACCTCGAATACTCGCCCCTGCTGAAAATCCACATGCCGGACGACCTCATTGTCCATGGGCGCCATCTCCATCGCTCCTGGTTCAATCTGTTATCGTTTCAGATAACCCGATATTGTGTAAAATGTCCAGCCGATCTCGGGGTTTTTCGCAGATGGAAGAAATGATACATTCATTTGTGCGTTTTACCGCTTCCCTGACCTGTGAAACCACCAAAGGAGTTTAACATGAATAGCGCTACTGTTGATCCCGCTAACAGCAGAGTCCTTGAAATCATAAAGAAACGTTACAGCTGCCGGCGCTATCGATCCGACCAGGTAGATGATTCACGGCTGGATGTGATGAAAGAAGCTGTGCGCTGGGCTCCGTCAGCATGCAACAGGCAGCCTTATATATTTAATTTCGTTACCGATGAAAATACCATCAAGGAAATAGCTCAGTCTGTCCCCCTCGGACCGGTATCTGTGAACGAGTGGATCAAATCAGCGCCTCTCATCGTTGCGGCAGTGGGACAACCGGAGCTTTTGTGGCACAAGATGACCCAGGTAATCGACACTGATTACCACCGCACAGATGCCATCATTGCCATGGACCATATCTCACTGGTGGCAACGGAACTGGGCCTTGGCTCCTGTTGGGTCGGGTGGTTCCACAGGAAAAAAGTCGGGAAGATACTCAAGATCAAAAGCGGCGAGGAGGTTGTGATCCTCATGACTGTGGGTTTTCCGGAATCTCAGCCTTCCTCGAGAAAGCCCCGCAAAGACCTGGATGACCTGATCGTCGAGCGGTGAGTTGCAGGGGCGCGGAGACGCGGGGACTCGGAGACACGGCGAAAAGGCAAACTCTAAAGCTGAGTTTAACAGGGATGAAGGGGATAAAAGGGATGGATTGGAGTGCTAGTGGCTTGTGTCTGGACAATCAGACGCGGAGACGATCTTATCCCACTTGAAGGAATATCCTCTTCAAGATCTTTTCATACCGCTCCGAGAACTGCGCTTTATCCCCATCGTTCATCTCGGATATTCTGAGGATAATATACCTTTTGGCACCTACGCGGACATCGGGGTGAAGGACAGTACTCAAGGTCACATCAATGAGATCCCTCATGAGAAGTGTCGGGAGAAGAGAATGAACCATCCTCGGGGGTGAATAGGGATTAAATACCAGCGACTTTTTCACCCTGTACCTTGCAGACCATCTGGGATGAGCGCCTATCTCCTCAAGAGCCTCGGCGCTGGTGGGCCTCAAAGAGGCCATTTTGATGACCATATCCTCTACCGTTCTGGGATTATTCAGAAGGTTATGGATCACAGAGGGGTCCTGTTCCAGCATCAGGCTTTCAATGGCCCCCAGGTTCGGCTTCCTGGCCAGGGACTTTCGCACTCCAAGGGGAAGATAGTCCTGAGCGGGGTTACGGGTCTCGAGCTCTTCTGAATGATAGATCCGCCTCTGGGGTTTGATGTCGGTGAGGATCGCGACGACCTCATCGAACTGATATCTACGGCTTCGCTGCAGAATATCGCTCATAAAGTCGTTGCCCGCATGGATGGCGATGGATCTGACATCGCCCAAATGCTGAAGATATTCGGTGTAGCCGCGTTTCCGTCTGCTGGCTCCCATGATAAGTTCACGGAGCAGGATCGGAGACAGGTCCACTCCCAGGGAAAGTAGTTCGCTGCTCAGGAGGTAGAGGATCATGGAATGGTTATGAACGCCTTCAGATCCACGGACCAGAAAGTCCGCTCTCAGTGTAATTTTGCGGACAAGGATTGCTCTAAGTATTCTAAATAACCGCTCCATAGCACCTCTTTTATGGGGGAGCCTAACAGGGAATTTTGAGCATTGCAATGCTGCGGGGAGAGAACTGTAACTAAGTGTCCAGGTGTCTAAGTGTCAAAGTAAAACCTCCACAAACAACCTGCCACGTCAGAAACTGAAAGTGAAGACGGGCCATTCCGGACCGAGCCTAACAATAAGCCTCTTTCCTTACTCTGCCCCTCCCTTGAGGGGAGGGGATTGAGGGGAGGGTGAAATAAACGCGAGGAGCCGGAATCCAGCTGCACTTGCCTACTGCGGCGACGGCGGAAGGGAGGCTATAATATAGGGGAAGGCGCGGTACCTGAAAAAGCAGTTAAAGGCCGGATATGACCATACCAACTGAACGGATAATCAAAGAGTTGTCCAGACCCGAGGCCTACCCGCACACGGTCGAGGAGGTCGAGGTGATCCAGACCCACATCTCGGTCGTCTTTCTGGCTGGAGATCTTGTCTACAAGGTCAAGAAACCTTTGAATCTCGGGTTCCTGGATTTCACAACTCTGGAAAAACGCCATCACTACTGCCTTGAGGAACTTCGCCTCAACCGCAGGCTCAGTCCGGACATCTATCTTTACGTCGCTTCTGTTATCGACGGTCCTGACGGCCTGCGTTTTGCCGAAAAGGAAAGTTCCCCCCCTGCCCCTCCGGTTGAATACGCCGTGGTGATGAAGAGGCTCGAAGAGAGCAGGCTCCTCTCTTCCCTTCTATCAGGAGAAACGGTGGATGGGGATGCCATAAGATCCATCGCCAGAAGGATCGCCGACTTTCATCTCCAGGCTGAAACCTCCGCCGAGATCACCAGGGTCGGGGGCATCGAGGCAGTGATCCTCAATACGGAGGAGGATTTTCAGCAGGTGCAGCCTTACGTCGGAGAGACCCTCTCGATAGAGACTTTTGAAACCATAGCCCTTTACACCCGGACCTTTATCGAGGTCAACAGGGACCTTTTCGCCCGGCGGGAAGCCGGAGGCTGGATCAGGGACGGTCACGGGGATCTGCACACCCAGCACATCTGTATGACCGATGGGATCCAGATCTTTGACTGCATCGAGTTCAATGAGAGGTTCAGGTACGGTGATGTCCTGGCGGATGCCGCTTTCCTGGCAATGGACCTGGAAAGGCTCGGATACGGGGACCTGGCAAAAACATATACAGACTCCTACCTGGAACTGATGGAGCTGGGAGACTACTCGGCCTTATTTAATTTCTATGCCTGTTACCGCGCTGTGGTGAGAGGCAAGGTGGAGGGCTTCCGTTCCCGCGACCCCAACGTCCTGCCAGCCGAGGCCAACCTGGCCCGGGAAAACGCCAG
>JALHUC010000050.1 GCA_022865845.1 bacterium
TCCCAAATCCTTTCAAAAAAGGTTAGAGGGCAGCGGCCTGTTGCCCACGGCGGTCCCTCCCCGGTTTAAATGAATCGTACAACAACAGGGACTTGCAGGACAAGGGATGAGAGAGGGTTAGGGGTGGCCAGTGTGGAATGTCGGGGAGTAAGAGCTGTTCCTTCGGAACGAAACGGGGTGTCGGGGTGTCTTGTAAGTTCGGAATGTAGAACGTAGAATGCAGAGCGCAGAAGGACTCCTCTTCCGTCACTCCGGGTAAATCTGTATCTAAGTATCCAGGTATCGAAGTGTCTAAGTAAAAACTTCAATCAACGTCATTCCGGGCCGAGTTAATACGAGGACCCGGAATCCAGTGGATTTTAAATCACCCCTTCAAAACAGGCTGTTTGCATCAGGTACAGCTCAATTTAATCTACGACACCCAGAAGTTCCGGAACATGAACAATGGGATTTCCGACAAATGCACTTTTAAATGCTAAAATGAACACTCTGATACTTTTGCTCCTCAACGAGGAAATTATAAGCTGTTTTGAGGGGGGTGTTCTCATGGGTGAAATCAGGAGCGGCTCTTCAAGGGGGCCGCTTGTCGTATTCAACCGACTGACCCGGACGGAATTGAAAAAGGCCTGGCATGGGCTGAAAAGTATTGTGAGGCTTACTGTCGGCACTGCAGAGGAGCCGATTCCCCACAGTGAAGACTGGGGGCATATAAAATCGGTTATTAACGACTGCATTTACGCAATAGGTGGTGAGGTTTCTGCCCGTTCGCGGACCGTTGACCTCGGCACATTCTTCCTGAACCTCTCGGAAGAGGGCCGCCTCAAATTTTACGGTATTCTCGCCCATGATTTTGATGTGGACAGGCGGGTGCTGGAACAAAAAATTGAAGTTCTTAAAAGAGCCGAGACATATGAGGACAAAATTAAAGGAGAGATCGAACTGAAGACGGCCCTCGTTCCCCCTCGTTCACGGCTGTTGAAACAGTTCAACTCCCTTCCCAACGGCATCAAATTTCTCATCGACATGCGTGCGGACCTGATGTCAAAAACCGGAGATGATCCCTACCTTTACAAGGTGTCCCTGGACATCAAGGAGATCCTCAGCTCCTGGTTCGACGTCGGGCTCCTTGATCTCAAGGAGATAACGTGGAATTCGCCCGCTGCCCTCCTGGAGAAGCTCATCGAGTATGAGGCTGTCCACGAGATCCGCTCATGGGATGATCTGAGTAAACGGTTTGCCACCGACCGGCTGTGTTTCGCTTTTTTCCACAACAAGATGCCGGAAGAGCCCCTCATCTTCGTTGAAGTGGCACTGGTGGACGGGTTGAGCGACAACATCCAGGAGCTTCTTGACAAGGCGGGCCGTAAGACAGGCGATGACGAAGCCAATACTGCCATCTTCTATTCCATAACAAATGCCCAGCAGGGGCTGGCCGGGATACACCTCGGCAACTTTCTCATAAAGTCTGTGGTTGAAAAGCTGTCCGTCGAGAGAAGCTCCATCCGGAATTTCGCTACACTCTCCCCCGTGCCTGGATTCAGGGCTTGGCTACACTCAAAGCTCGAAGAAGAAGGGGAGGACATTCTCACCCAGGATGAGATCAAGACGATAAGGTCACACTACGATTGTGCTGACAGTTCGGCGCAGCTGAAGGAAATTCTCGCGGACGGGTGGGAAAATGATGAGTTGAGCTCTCGGTTTTTGGAGCCTGTTTTGCTGCGGCTGTGCGCCAGGTACCTTGTAAAGGAGAAAAAGGAGAACAGGGCACTTGACCCGGTGGCCCATTTCCACCTTAACAACGGCGCAAGCCTGGAGCGCCTCAACTGGCGGGCAAATGTTTCGGAAGATGGCATGAGCCGCTCCTACGGAATAATGGTTAACTACTGTTACAGGCTTTCCGAAATAGAGGAGAACCACGAAAAATATCTGACGGGGCACGAGGTAACTGTCGGGCGCGAAGTAAAGGGACTGCTCAGGAAGGGCTGATAGTGAAAAGCGAGGGCTGGCAGCCGGGTTGATCCCTTTTCAGAAAATCCCCGGTCGGTGGCGGAGTATGAATTATGAAGATCAGTGCCTGGTACTTAGTGCCTGGTACCTGGGGATCAGGCACCGTTTTTCAGCTAAAAGTCATACTCTGACACTTCGGCACCCGAAGAAGAAGGGAAACTGCGGATTGTCTCCACTCAGATTTAACGAAAAACGAGATAGGGGGTAGCAAACATGGCCGGTAATAATGAGAAGGTCGTCGTTTCAACGTACACAAACGGTATTCTGGACCCCGACGAGCCGATGCTGGGTCCGGTAAAGGATGGTGGTACCATTGAGGCAAACACCATGCCTGGCTGCTGGGGGCCGATGATAACTCCTCAGCTCAGGGGTGGTCATGAGGTAACTCGGCCGGTTTATGTGGAAAACGCCGAACCGGGAGATGCTGTTGCCATCAGGATCCGGGATATAAAAGTCACATCTGTTGCCACTGCCTCCGGGCAGGATCGCATGATCGAGGGACATTTCCATGGTGACCCCTATGTGGCCAAGAAATGTCCCGGGTGCGAAACCGTAAATCCTGAAACCAGGGTAGAGGGAATCGGCCAAAATGCAGTGCGCTGTTCCAATTGCGGCACCGTAATAACGGCATTTCAGTTTGAAAATGGCTATACCGTCGTTTTCAACGAGGAGAGATCTCTCGGAGTGACCGTGGATGGAGAAACAGCGGAGCGCATTGCCGGCGATGCCAGAAATCATGCCCAGCTTTCTGAAAACTGCCGACAGCATTCGGCCCTGCTTATGGCTCCCCACGACCTCGTCGGAGTCATATCCCGGATGAGACCCTTCATGGGGCAGCTTGGAACGACCCCGGCGGTGAGGATGCCGGATTCTCACAACGCCGGCGATTTCGGGGTTTTTCTTGTTGGTGCGCCCCATGATTATGCGATCACCGAGGAGCAGCTCGAACTGCGCACCGACGGACACATGGACATTGACGCGGTCCGGCCCGGAGCGATACTGGTAGCTCCTGTGAAGGTGCCAGGTGCAGGCGTGTACCTGGGTGACATGCACGCGCTCCAGGGAGACGGAGAAGTTGCCGGACCCACCATGGATGTGGCCGGGGTCGTAACGGTGCAGGTTGATGTGGTAAAGGGACGAGAGCTACGAGGACCGGTACTTTTTCCCCTTGTTGAAGATCTCCCTTATCTGGCCATGCCTATTAACTCCGAAGAAAGAGCCAAAGCTGAAATGCTGGCAAAACAGTGGGGCCTTTCCAGGCTGGAGAAGTCTGCTCCTATCTCTGTAATTGGGACGGGAGCTGATTTAAATAAAGCCACGGATAACGGGTTACAGAGAGCGGCCGACATTTTAGGGATGAGCGTTCCGGAAGTGAAGAACCGCGCCACAATTACAGGAGCTATTGAAATCGGCCGTCTACCGGGAGTTGTTCAGGTTACCTTCCTGGCACCATTGGAGAAATTGGAAAGTGCCGGTTTCCTTCCTTTTGTAAGTGAGCAGTACGGAATTAGTTAGGCATACAACAGTGATAAAAGCCTTAACGCAGAGGGCCGCAGGGCAGCCATTCCCAGGCTGCACCACAAAGGACCGCTGTTAAACCCTTTAATCTGTGGAAGGCACTGTTACTATTCAATCGATGTTTTATCCACCACAGGGTTTCGCAGGGTAGATCTTGGACCCTGGATTGATAAAACCTGCTTGTCTGCCGTAGCTTTAGCGAAGATGGAAGAATCTGATGGGCACCCCAAAGGGTGCCCCGAAAGATCTTGGAGATGTCGACGAGCTCGATCAATCCTGACTACCCTCTGTTGTGGTTTCAATGCGCGAAAGACGTGGAACGCCTGCCGTGCGACATCGCGAATCGCGGATCAGCTCCCGGCATTCGCGACTTCAACTTGGCGGCTGAAGATAGGCGCTTCGCGCCTCACGCCCTCCATGGCTTCTCGAAGCAGGGGCTGCACTTCCTTGGAACCAGCCATGTAGACATCCGCATAGAGAACGCCACTCTCCTCGAGTCCAGCAGTGTTCAAGCCCCTGGCTCGAACTTGATGAATTATGTCGCGGCGTTCTTTGTCATCGGCAAACGCCCGCTGAGGCAGCCGGACGTTTGCCAGTCTCTCAAACACGTAGCCAGCTTCTTCGAATGCTTGCGCAACTTCGGAAACATCAAACATTCGAAGCGCAGTCAAGATCGCCAACGGCCCAAACTGACTTGGAGCGCTGTGTCCCATATGCTGAAGAATGCGACGAAACGTTGATTTGCCCACGTAGCCGATGGCGCCGGTGCAAACCAGAAGATTACACCCGCTGAGCCACGCTCGTTCCTCGTCATTCGGATCGTCGCACTCGAAATTCTGGCTGATGCCTGCGTCCAAGAGCCCGGCATCCAAGGCGAAGCGAATGGCGTTCTCGGATGCATCCAAACCCACTACCCGCATATCGATAGCTGGGGCAGTACCGTTAAGCCATGCGCGCGTGGCGCCCGTGCACTCGTAGTAACCCCTAGGCGCACGTGATTCGAAGAACGAGACCAATTCCTCGAACGAACAACCGAACCGAATGAATGCCGAGCCCACTCCGTAGGAACAGCCTACGTCGAGCATCTGGACCGGCCAGGTCGGAGCTGAACGCGCGATAAGCTCAGCGGCAGCGATGCAGAAAGGTCGCGCCTGTTCGGCGATCTGATAGCCCAGCCGCCGCATCTGACTCAGATATGCATGAGGGGTGAGCGCTTGATAGATGTCGTCGAACACTGTTTTCGCGCGATTGGTCTGTGAGTACTGATTTGTCGGTTGTATCATCATATGCAGTTCTTTCTTTGCAGGCCCTTGCCTCTGCGTAAGGTGAGACTCGTGCTCGATTACTTGCACGGGCGCGTGGGGAAACATCGCATCTTCCCCATTGACCTCAATTATTCCCTGTGGGATAGTTTGCACACGAAGGTTAAGCGAACAAAATCTTTGCATTGGAATACTTTGTATACAAAATATTATTGTAAATTGCAAGCCTCCCCTGAGGTCTGGCCGGTTAGGGTTGGCGGATGACTTGTGAGGATTTTGCGGAAGATTAGAGAGAACCCCGTGTCTAGCAACAACGACGAGATAGAAGAAGACATCCTGCGGGCGCTTCGCCGGATCACCCGCGCCATCGATCTCCACAGCCGGAAGCTGTCGAGCACTTTTGGGCTAACGGGCCCCCAGCTCGTGTGCTTGCGGACGCTCGGTCGGGTCGAGCACACTACTCCGAGCCACCTCGCTAAGGAGATGGCGCTGAGTGAAGGCACCGTCACGGGCATTGTTGATCGGCTGGTCGCGCGTCAACTGGTGACCCGGGAACGCAACCCCCGGGACCGGCGCCTTGTCACGGTCACCATCACGGATGCTGGTCTCGCGCTCATTGATCTGGCACCGTCCCCACTGCAGGAGACCTTCAAACAGCAACTTGCCCAACTCGACTCTTCAGGACAAATGCAAATCCGAGACACCTTGGAGCAGATAGTGAATATGATGGGTGGCGAAAATATCGAGGCAGCCCCGGTGCTCTCGACCAGTCCCACGGCCCAATCGACAGAAGAGGTTCGCGACGTGATCGACGTAGGCGGGGCCGACGTAGCCATGGTAGCCGAAATCGTGCCAGCAACGGATACGATTGATTCACCCCCCAAGGATCCGAACAAACAATAGCCGACTCACGGCACCGCTGCGAGCAACGAATTGCGCGAGGCGGTCGTCGTCGATCGGGTGGCTGGGGTTCCGGCGAGTGACAATGTGAGAGCGAATCGCTGATCGTATGGAATCGCAGGCACCCCTTTGGGGTCGGACCTCATTTCCTTCCACCTTCGCACAAGGCTTCGGTGGACAAGAAGGTTTTCGTCGTTTCTCCTGCAATCCCTAAACAAAACCACCCTCTATAAATTGAAAGAGCGGTATCCGGCTTCGTTCATAGAACTACGACGGGACAAGTTGTGGTGAAATTCACCGCCGGTACAGGAACCGTTCTCTGTTGCCCTAGGCCTTTCGTCCTGTTTTTTCGTTGGACGTTGGACCTGGACTGTCTTCCCCCTCCCTGATTGAGATTTACCCTGCGTAACCTCCGTCGTCGCCTTGGGGCGTCGCCAATTGCTATGCCCTCACAAGTCGGCTATGACGTGACAAGATGCCCTCACAGGTCAGCTTCGACCCGGCAAGAATGGCTGGATTCCGGATCGCGGCACAGCCGCGTCCGGAATGACGGGTTTGGGAATTGGGTTTAATTCTACGTTCTGCATTCTGCGTTCTACATTCTGCTCTTAAAGTAACCGTGCTTACCCCAAGATTAACGCCTTTCTCTGCGTCCTTCGCGACCTCTGCATTCTTTCAGCCATCCAACATGGACACGCCACGCTTGCATAACTGAAGAGCCAATCCCCATGGGTCTCGAAGCATTACTAGCTGAGAACCATCATCCAATTGAAGTTCACCAACAAGAGTAGCCCCAGCGGCAAGGAGAGCAACCTTATCAGCTTCCGGGTCTTCAGATACAAAGGCGATATGAAGCAGGAGCGGGTCCATTGCTGCATATGGCGGGACCTGGTCCGGTGGATTATTGTAAATTTCCAGCAATACCGTACCGGAACTGTCCGCAAGAAAATGCGTGTATGGGGCATCCGTCACTTGCCGAACGACCGTCAATCCGATGTGTTCGACGTACCACTTTGCCATTGCGACGGGGTCAATCACATTAAGCGCAAAATGTTCAAGCTTCATAGAACGGTCCTCCTCCATTGATCGCATGCGTTTTAGCGCCTTCCGGCCTCGTCCTCAGCCTCCCGCGTTTTAAAAATACTGTAGAGCCACTTTACTGGATCTCTCACTGCTTTTCACCTGACGTCGCGACAGCTTCATTAGAGGGGACTTTATAAATCTCACTCAAGACCAGCACTCCAGCTTCCCTGGCATGGTCCGTATCCTTCCATTCCTGGATGACAACTTCAGCCCGGTCGTCAACACTACCTGAAATGTACTTTTGAATGCAAGTGGACCGTGTCAGAGCACTTTTCCGAGCATTGTTGAGAAGCATATGGCAGGCATCGTGGCTTCGTTTTTTTCGAGAATCTCAGGATTGGCGAAACAGGCTCCCCGGTTTTTCAAGCCCAGCGATCTCATACCCTAAAATAGGATCCCAGGGTCATGCACCATAGCAGCACGCTTCACCGAAATTTACAAATGTGTATAGCCTTGCCCCGGTAATGAGCCCACTGCCAGAGGGTTCCCGCCCCTGAATTTCATCAATCCATCCCCTGCAATATTGCCATAAGCCACTGTTATTAAAAGTATTTTATCAGCTCCCTTGACAAGCTTGGGAGAACCGGCAATAATCTCCATATAGTGGAATAAGTTCTCTATATGGAGTATTGGGGGCAAGACTGTGTTCCAGAGATTCTGCATATCCCTCATTGTGCGAGTAATTCGGCAACCATGAACCCTTTATCCAAGGTATTTTCGATCATTGAAAAGGTGGTTGAGGGACAGGCTGATGGAGTGACCTACTCGGAGATCGTGGCAGTCCTGGATCTGCCCAAGTCGACGGTGCATCGAATTCTCAAA
>JALHUC010000003.1 GCA_022865845.1 bacterium
GCTTGCCCCTGGAAACCACCCTGCCTTCCTGGGCCAGACGCAGCACCTCGTTGGCAGCGAGCTTCACGTTCTTTCCGCCGGCGTTTACCGACACATCACCTGAAAGCAGTTTGTACTCGGTCTGGTTGTCCTTGTTGACGCTGATGTTCATCCGCGCCTTATTGATCTGGACCACGGAACCGGGTGTCTCGATGAGGAACCGCGACCCTTTGGCAGTGGGCCTCAGAATGCTCGCCTCCACGTCCGACACGAGGAGCTTGATGGCCGAGTTCTTCTGCCGGGTTCTCACATCCTCGCTCAGCTCGTCGATGTGGACCAGGGAGTCGGACTTTACAGTCAACTGGGAGCCGTCGTCGAACTGGACCACACATTTAGACCCGGACCTGGTGCGGACCCGGTCCCCCTTTTTGAGCTTCATCCCCTTATTGGCATGCTCCCATGTCATGGACCCTGCCTGCTGGATCTCCACATTGCCTTTCAGATCAGTGAAGGTAGCGGCCCGTTCTCTGCGGAAGAAATCCTCACCCTTGAGGATCTCGTAGGCTTTATCCAGGCTGGCCAGGGTCTGCTCCGCCAGAATGAGGGCTTCGGTATACTTGCGGTCGTCGTAGTTTTTGTGGGCCCCGAACATGTTGTCCTGAATATTCCGGTAATCCTCGAAAGCCAGCTCCTTGACTCCCATAACGATAGCCTGCTCAAACCCCTTTTCCGCATCTGCGATGGTCCGGCGGGCCTGGGCCTTGGGACTGAGGAACTGATAGTAGACCCCTATGAACACGGCGCTGATCACCGCCATCACGATAAGGAAGTTGATCCAGAACTGGAGGGTTGAAAAGGGAATGACCACCGTCTTCCAATTGAACCGTTCCTTTTTCTGTCCGGGTAATTTGGCCATCTGGTCAGGCTCCGGAGTTAACGATCCTGGAGTAGATCCGGGTCATGGCGTCCACAACCGTGGGATCGTACCGGGACCCCTTCCACTCGTGCAGTTTGCTCACGACGAACTGGGGCTCCATCGCCTTCTGGTAGAGGCGGTCCGTCGTCATGGCATCGAAGGTGTCGGCCACGGCGATGATGCGCGCAAGCAACGGGATCTGTTCGCCAGCTAACCCCTCGGGGTATCCCGATCCGTCCAGCCGCTCGTGGTGGTGCTGGATGGCCGGTACCACCTCCTTGAGCTGGGTGATGTGCCCCATGATCATGGCGCCCCACCGGGGATGCTGCTTGATGACCGCGTACTCCTCGTCAGTGAGCTGGGAGGGTTTCTTCAGTATGTGGTCCTCGATGCCGATCTTGCCAACGTCGTGGAGCAGGGCGGCAATGTTAACCTTCTGCTGCTCGGAGGGGGACTGGCCCATCTCCTTGGCGAGCTCCAGGCTGATCTGGGCGACTCTCTGGGAATGGCCTCGGGTGTAGGGATCTTTGGCGTCAATGGCGGCGGCCAGGGCCTTGGTGGTGTCGATGAACATTTCACGCAGGTTCTGGTCGTGCCTTTCCAGCTGTGCGGCCATGTGATTAAAACTCTGGGCCAGCTGACCCAGTTCGTTCCGTGAGGTGATATCCACCCGCTCGCCAAAGTTGCCCGTTGCAAGAGACATGGCCTTGCCGGCGAGAATACCGATAGGTTTGGCCAGCCGGATGGCGAGGACTGTGCTGGCGACGATGGCCAGAACAACCGCAACGAGGGCCCAGATGAGCGTCTGGAAGGTCATGTCCTTGATGATCTTGTAGGCGTCGGCACGCGGTTCCTGAACCACCACACCCCAGCCCAGGTTGCCGATGTTGGCATAGGAACCCACCATGTCCTCCCCCATCTTGTCCCTGAAGGGGATGGTCCCGGCGCTCAGGCCCGCGAGGAGGTACTTGCCTACGATCTCCACCGAACTCATGTCCTCGGACCGGCTCACCCTTTCCAGATCCTGGTGAGCGATGAGGAGCCCGCTGCGGTTCACAACGTAGGCGTTGCCCTGGCGGCGGATGTTGATCCTTTCTATGGTCTGCTGGACCTTCTGGAGGCTGATCTCCCCCAGGAGCACCGACTGGATGCCTCCGGAAGGACCGTAAACAGGCATGGACACGGCCAAAACAGGAACCTGCTGTCCTGCCAGAACCACGGGCCGGCTGAGGTAGGTCTTCCCCCCAGCGGCCTCGGTAACAGCGGCCGTCAGGATCTCCTCACCCAGGGGCGGGATCTTGGACTGTCCCACCCTGAAGACCGTGGCGAGTTTCCGCCCGCCGGTGGAGTACTGGGTCAGACGGATGATCTCGGGGTACTGGTCCAGGTAGAAGACGAGGGAACGCTCCCGTTCTTCCTGTTTCAGGGGACTGGTGCCGCCCTGGGCCTTGGCCACCAGCTCCAGGTTGCCCAGGATGTTGGACATGGCGGTGGAGATCTCCTCCGCCGTGGAGTTAGCCAGCTGGCTGTGTAAAGCCAGCAGCTCGTCCTCCAGAAAAGCCCTGTTGATCCCCATGAGCTTGTAGGAAGCCATGAAGAGAGGAATTATGGACACAGCCAGGGTGACGAGAAGGAACTGGTAAAGGATCCGTATCTTCGGTCCTTTCCCTTTACCCTGAGGCTGTGCATCCTTGGGTGTTTTAGCCTTGCGTTTGATACCTATCGCCATCAACTGTTCCCTTCAGCATCCCGGCCGCCCACTACGATCTCGGGTATTCTGAGCGTCGGCTGAGCGTCACCCACCGGAACACCCTGCCCGTCCTTGCCGCAGGTCCCGAGACCGAAACCCAGGTCGGTTCCGACCATATCCATACTTTTTAACACTTCCGGCCCGTTACCGGCAAGGGTGGCGCCGCGCACCGGCCCCTCCACCTCGCCGCCGTTGATCATATAACCTTCGCTCACCTCGAAGACAAAGTCCCCTGTCACCGTGTTGACCTGGCCGCCCCCCATCTTGAGCACAAGCAGGCCCCGGTCCACGGAACGGACAATTTCATCCGGGTCATCTTTGCCAGGTTCTATTATGGTGTTGGACATGCGGGGGATAGGCCAGTGCCTGAAGGACTGCCGTCGTCCGTTCCCCGTGGCGGGGATACCGTCTCTCAGCACACTCTGCTTATCGCTCATATAGGCCTTGAGGATCCCCTTGTCCACCAGCACCGTTTTTTCAGCGGGCACACCTTCGTCGTCGATATTATAGGATCCGCGCCTTCCTGGCAGCGTGGGGTCGTCCACCACCGTTACGATGGAGGAAGCCACCTGCTGGCCGAGCTTCCCGGCGTACACCGACAGGTGCTGGCCGGTAAGATCCGCTTCCAGCCCGTGTCCTACCGCCTCGTGAACCATGGTACCCCCGGCCTCGGAAGAAAGTACCACAGGCATCTTCCCGGAAGGGGCTTCCGGCGCCTCAAGAATGGTCAAGGCTCTCCTGACGGCTGTCATGGCAACTTCGGCCGGATCCATATCCCTGAACACGCTGTAGCCCCCGGTCCCCCCTACAGGCTCGTACCCCACCTGCATGTGGCTGCCGTCAGATACCACCACCTGAACCAGGAAGACGCCGTAGGATCTGGAATCCCGGGCGAGGACACCGTCGCTATTGGCAATGAGGATGGATTGGGAGGAGTCCCTGTAGATCGCTTTGGTCTGGGTGAGGCGGCTGTCAAACCCCTTCAGTGCATTCAGAGCTCCCATGACCAGCTTCCCCTTATCCTGAAGGGGGATCCCGGCGGGATCCTCGCCAAAGGGGAGGGGGCCAGGCGGCAGCTCGGTGAGCTGGATATTCCTTCCTTGCCCCTTTTGTCCTTTTCCAGCCATCCCGGCGCCAGAGGCAAGAGCAGAGGCCAGCTCCAGCAGGGAGTCGGGGGCAAGATCCACCGTTGAGGCAAAGTGGGTCACTCCCTGGCGAATCAGCCTCAGACCCACTCCCTTTTCCCGGATAGTGGAAATGCGCTCGATCTGACCGGACTCGGCCTCCACCTGCCTGGCCGTCATGTCCTGGTAGTAAAGGTCGGCGAACTCCCCTCCCGAAGACAGAAGTAAGGAGATTACTTTTTCAAGCAGTGACGGGTCGAGAATCATCTGGAGGTCTCCCCGAGCTGATAAACGGCAACGGCCTTGTTATGCTCCACCAGGTTGTTTGAAAAGACGTGGGTCCCGTCTCCCCTGGCGACAAAGTAAAGGTAGCTGACCTTGGCCGGGGACAGGGCTGCCATCAGGGAAGCCTCCCCCGGGTTAGCTATGGGGCCCACCGGCAGTCCGCTGCGGGTGTAGGTATTGTAGGGGTGATCGGTCCGCAGGTCCTTCTTCGTCAGGTTACCGTTAAAATTCTCGATACCATAGATGACCGTCGGGTCGGTCTGCAGCCTGTACCCTTTTTTCAGGCGGTTGTGGAACACCGCCGAGACCTGTTCCCTCTCTTCGGGCGCACCGGTCTCCTTCTCGATAATGGAAGCTAAAGTAACCACCTCCAGCTCCGTCATGCCCATCTCCCGGGCTCTTGCCCTCATGGCATCTGTGAAGACGCTGCTGTATTTGGCCACCATCCGGCCAAGGATATCCTTCTCGGATAACCCCTTGGGCCATGAATAGGTGTCGGGGAACAGGAACCCTTCCAGGCTGTCCGCCGGAACCCCCAGTCCCCGGGAAAACTCCGGGTCCTGTGCAAGCGCAACAATGCGGTCCGCGTCCCCCAGACCCTTTTCCGCCAGCAGGGAAGCCACCATCTGGATGTTATACCCCTCGGGAATGGTCACATGGTAGGAAACCGCCTTACCCCGCGTCAGAACATCGAGGACCTGGCTGGGAGTCATACCGGTGTCAAACATCAGCTCCCCGGCCTGGATGCTGTTGGAAAGGCCTTTGACTTTGCCCATCAGGACGAAAAATTTAAGAGACCTGATGACCCCTGCGTCCACGAGAAGCTGGGAAGCGGATACGAAGGAGGACCCGCCAGGAATCGTGATGAGGATCTCGCTGCCCGGATCTTCAGCGGGAGAGTTCCAGAAGTTCCAAACCCCGATAAGGACCGAACCCGCGATGACCATTATCACGATAATGATAGCGGGGATGATCCGGCGGTTTCTTTTCGGCTTACCAATTCTCACGTTATTTCCTTTTCAGGTTCTGCGTTCTACATTCCGCATTCCGTATTCCGCATTTCCGCCCTGCTCTTCACGCCCTCCGCCCTGCTTTTCCAAACTCTGGACTCTGGACACTGGACTCTGGACTGCCCTTCCACGCCCTTCGCCCTGCTTTTCCAAACTCTGGACTCTGGACACTGGACTCTGGACTGCCCTTCCACGCCCTTCGCCCTGCTCTTCCTCCTGGGTACTGGGTACTGGGTACTGGGTACTAGCCTTTATAAATTCCACTATCAAGAAAGGACTGCAGGAACATGGCGGCGGCCACCTGGTCTATGATATTCTTTCGCTTTTTCCGGGAAAC